>JAQXRL010000132.1 GCA_029218505.1 Eubacteriales bacterium
AGCAGCGCCAGCACCAGGTTGATAAACAGCGCGGACCTGGAATCAATCAGCAGCGCCACCAGCAAAAGCCCCAGGGAAACGGGCATCATGTATACGTTCAACACGCGGACGAACAGGGAAAGCCCGATGACCAGCACGAAGATGACGCACAGCAGCAGCACGATTTTCGGACTGCGTTCCCATAGCTTCCGGTCATATCGGAAGAAGTACAGGCCGAGAGACGCCAAAAGCACCAGCGTAAGCAGCGCAACGCCGGAGATCAGGGGTACGTCAAAACTGTTGTCCGTCAGCATGCCCAGAGAGGAAATCATCGTATACTGCGCCTGGGTGACGATTTCTCCTTCGCGCACGATGACTTCGCCTTTTACCACGGTTTCCGGTTCCACCGAATCCCGGGCTTTGGCGCGATTTGCCTGGGTAATCTCTTCATCGATCAACATGTTGGGAAGGATGCAGTTTCGAACCACGGCCGTGCACATGGAAACCAGGGAACTATCGTTGCCCTCCGCAATCAAGCTTTTCCCGATGGAGGTGACGGCGGAATTTTCCTGTCCTTCCGGCAGGGTGGCGTTCAATACATCCTTGGTGAGGGCAATGGCGCGGTTCAACAGCGTGCCCAGCGCTTCCGCGTCAATGGCCATCAGCTTCTCCAACTGTGTGGCGTCCACCGGCACCGGCATGGATTCGTTGACGCTTTGGAGCACCGCTTCCGTAATTTCTTCCGGAGGATCCTTGGCAAGGGCGCTTTTCTGGCGCAAAATGGCGTCAAATTGCAGCTGCATTGCGGCCGTCACCTTGGGAAGCACGGAAGGATCGGCGCTTTTGTAGCTGGGCTCCACTGCGCTTGCCGCCTGGTCGCGCAGCGCCTGGGTGGTTACGGTGTCCTCGATGTCTTTGGTGGCGTAAATCGTTACCGACGAAGGCGCGCCAACGTGAATGTCGTATTGCTCCGGCGTGATGCCTGCGGCCAGCATTGCAAACAGCAGAAAATAGGCAATGATGGCCAGCAAAAGCGCCTGAATGGCCGGTGAAACACGAATCCGGTTCTTTTCCACAGATTTGTTCATTGGAAATTCTTCCTTCCTTTACGGTCGGGATCGCGGTCGATCCGCCGCCTGACGGGCATGGCGTTCGTATGCGCGCACAATGGCCTGCACCAGTTCATGGCGCACGACGTCCCGGTGCGTCAGGGTAACGATGCCAATGTCGTCAATGCCTTTCAGCACTTCCAGCGCTTCCACCAGGCCGGATTTCTTGCCTGCGGGCAGATCGATTTGGGTAACATCGCCGGTGATGACCATTTTGGAACCCATGCCCATGCGCGTAAGGAACATTTTCATCTGTTCGGACGTGGTGTTTTGCGCTTCGTCCAGGATGATGAACGCATCGTTCAGCGTGCGTCCCCGCATGTAGGCCAAGGGCGCGACCTCAACCGCGCCGCGTTCCAGTAGCCGCTGGTATGCTTCCACCCCCAGCATTTCGTTCAGCGCGTCGTACAAGGGACGCAGATACGGATCTACCTTTTGGGCCAGATCGCCAGGCAAAAAGCCCAGTTTTTCTCCCGCCTCTACCGCCGGACGCGTCAGAATGATGCGTTCGACTTCCTTGTTCTTCAGCGCCACCACCGCCATGGCGATGGCCAGATAGGTCTTGCCCGTGCCGGCGGGACCCACGGCGAACGCGCAGGTGTTTTTCTTGATGGCGTCCACGTATTGCTTCTGTCCCAGGGTTTTGCATTTTACCTGACGTCCCTTGAAGGTGATGGCGATGACATCCCGCATGATTTCGCCGATGCGGTCCGCCTTGCCTTCGGCAGCCAGTTCAATCGCATAGCGAATGCGGGTTCGATCCACCACGTCGCCGTGGAGAATGATGCCGCGCAGGGTTTCCAGCGTAAGTTTGGCCAGCGCGACCTTTTGCGGGTCGCCGGTAAGCGTCACTTCTCCGCCGTGAGCATAAATATCCACGCCCAATTCCTCGTGAAAAAGGGACATGTTCTCTTCGCGGATGCCAAATAGCTGAATAAACTGTTCGGAATTGTCTACGTTGATTTTCTCTGTGGTGGTCAATGTGCCTTCCAATGTCGTTATCCTCCCTGCGCAAGCATTTCGCGGGTTGTTGCGATGTCCGTGGTGAATTCCACCACCGCCCTGGCCCGAAGCATGCCTTCTTCCGTCATTTCATAATCTATCCATTTTTTGAAGATCGAACACATATTGGAACCGTCGGGGTCGATTTTTGCCTGAGCATCCGCCATGGCCAGGAGCTCCAAACGTCGCTTGAGGGCGGACATATCCGCCTCCAGGCGTTTTTCCGTGTATTCCAGGCAGGTGATGCGCCGAATCATCAGCGGCAGAAACATTCCGCCCACGGGGAGCAGTTCCTGACAAACTTCCTGTTGCGCAAATGTTTCGGCCTGCGTCAGTGGAATTTCCCAACGAAACAGGCACAGGGAGGAGGAAACGCTCTCGCGCCCCGTGTACGCTTTGACGACGGTATAGGCGGGCAGGACGGCTTCTCCCGAATGCCAGGCCCGGGCGATGACTTCGCCTTTGGCTGCAACGCCTCGGTTTTCTTCCCGAGTGAGCTGTTCCTCTCCGCGGATGAGAACGTCGCCCGCCCGCACCACGTCTCCGGGCTTGACGCATGCCTCGCCGGTTTGGGGCGTAATGGAGACGATCACGCCGTCTCTGCCGGCAACCAGATCCCGCGCGAAGTCTACGTCGAAAATTTCGGGCGCTTCCACTTCCGGCGTGGTTTCCACCAGCAAGCGAACGCCTTCCAGACGCACGCCAACATAAGAATAACCGTCTGCGCGGGCGGAAAGCTCCAACGCCAGCGCCTGTGGATTCACCCGGCTGCGAGGCATGCCGGCATGCACGTCCATTGCGTCCAGCAGTTCCTCCAAGGATGCTGCATCCGAAGGCGTGGAACGCTCTGATGCCAGGACGATGTCGAGAAACCATACCCGGCTTAACAGGAACGCCACCGCGATCGCGCAAAGAAGCAAGGCTGGCAGCAGCGTCCAACGGCGCTTGAACCACCGCCAGAGGGTGCTGACGCCGTGGGTGGAGAGCACCTGCGCCGGCATGGAGAATCGCTCCGCCAGGCCAAGCACGATGGCGGCGCTTGGATCGTTTGCCATCAGGACGATTGCACGGTGTCCGTCCCGCCGGACGCGAAGGAAGCATGCGCCTTCCTCCATGGCGCGCATCAGCAATCGTTCCAGCATCAGACCTTCCACGCGAATTTCCACGCCGCCCATCATGACGGATCACCTCCGCCGGGCAAGGTTACGCGGGAAATGTTTCCGCAGACGATTAACTGGCGGCGACGCATGTCCGCCAGCGTGAGTCCGCTTCCCTCCACGGTGATGGGGCCGTTTTTGGACGACAGGCGAATGCACGCTTCGGTGAATTCCACCACGCCCGTATGGTTTTCCACCAGCAATCGCCGGTTGCCCACGGCGGTTACCCGTGCCGCGCCGGGATTGGTTCCTCCCTTCCATTCCATGGCGGGCGGAACGGAACGGCGGGGTTTTTCGGGCCGCGGCATGTTCATACGTCTTCTGCTCATGGACGCACCTCGCATTTGATCTTTCACAAACATATGCGGAGCATGCCGCGTCCATCCGTCCCAGCGGAAATCCTGCGATCTTCCTTACCGGGAAGATGCGGTTTCCATGATTTTTACGCCGGCGGACGTTCCAATGCGATCTGCGCCGGCTTCAATCATGCGCATGGCGTCGTCATAACTGCGAATGCCGCCGGCCGCCTTCACCTGCACGCCGGGGGCGCAAGCCGCTTTCATGAGCGCCACGTCCTGCACGGTTGCGCCGCCGGTGGAAAAGCCAGTGCTGGTTTTCACGAAGTTTGCTCCGGCTTCGCAGCATAGGCGCACCGCTTGCTTTTTCTCCTCGTCGGTAAGCAGGCAGGTTTCCAAAATGACCTTAACGGTGTGTCCCTGCGCGGCTGTCACAACCTGTTTTACATCCTGAAGGACATCGTCATAACGCCCGTCTTTCAACGCGCCAATGTTCAGGACCATGTCTATTTCGTCGCATCCGCGGGCAATGGCATCCCGGGTCTCAAAAGCCTTCACGGCGGAGGTGTTTGTGCCGAAGGGGAAGCCTACCACCACGGCGAGTTTGACGCCGCTGCCTGCCAGCAGCGCCTTGGCCATTTCACAGCGGCAGGGATGCACGCATACCGCCGCAAAGCGATATTGGACGGCTTCCTGACACAAGCGCTGAATGTCTTGCGCAGTGGCATTGGCCTTTAAGTTGGTATGATCAATGTACTCATTGATGGTTTTCATGCGCTATTCACCCCATTACCGTATTTTTGCCTTTATTATACCACGGATGGAAGAATCTGTACAGTTAAGGAATTGCATGGATGCACCTGTTGCGGGCGGGCTGCATACATCGGAAGCATGGGAGGGGATGCATATGCGCGACAAGTTTTTTACGCCGTGCGTTTTGGGCGTGGTATTGATGGTGTTGGGGGTTTTGCTGATTTTGGCGTCGTTGCCTTGCCGGGTGTGGCAGGCGCTGTTGGGCGCAGCCATGGCGGCCGCGGGGTTTTCTTTGTGGCGGCGTTGCGGGAATTGCCGGTAGAAAGGGTTTGGAAATTTCCGGCCGATGCCTGAATGTGCTTTCCGCAATGCGGCAAAACCTGCGAATTGGCCGGGCGGTCAGGCAAATGGAATTTTCGGGGGAATCCAGGCTTCGGAACGTCCTGTTTTGCCCGTTCCGAACAAGGAAAAGGCGCATGTGCCCAAACGGGAAACACATGCGCCAATTTTGATGGATTGACAAAACCGATTACAGGCAGCGCTCCACCTTGTTGCTGCGAAGGCAGCGGGTGCAGACCGACATGCGCTTGGCAGTGCCATTTACCAGCACGCGAACGCGCTGCGTGTTCGGAGCCCACGTACGACGGGTTTTGCGGTTGGAGTGGCTCACGTTGTTGCCGTACACCACGCCTTTTCCACACACCTCACAAAACTTGCCCATTCTGTATTACACCTCCTTCAAGGATATGTCCACATCAAAAACAGTTGAATTATATCACGCATTGGGCCGGAAATCAATACCTGCGCATGTAAAAGTTCGGAAATGGCAGAAAATATCTGAAAAATGGAAAAATAACGCGAGAAATCCCTTAGATATGAAATGGTTTTACTCGGATGGGCTTGCATAATCGCGGAAAAATCGGTATACTGTTATTGAAAGACTGTCGCGCGCGATTCCTTTGCGGGAGGTTTTGATATGGATTGTAAATTTAATACGGATCTTGGCGTGGTCACGGTTAGCGACGAGGTGATCGTGCAGGTGGCCGGATATGCTGCGCTGAATTGTTACGGCATTGTCGGCATGGCCTCCAAACGTTCCACGGACGGCATCGTTCAGCTGATGGGACGGGAAAATCTTGGCCGCGGCGTTCGCGTACGGCCTTCCGGCGAGAAGGTTGACGTGGATTTGTTCATCATCGTGGAATATGGGATTTCTATCAGCGCGGTGGCGGCTTCGATCATTGAAACGGTGAAATACCAGGTTGAGCACCTTACGGGAATTCCCGTAGGACGCGTCAACGTTTGCGTGGAGGACATCCGCGTCTGATTGTGGAGGTTTTTGAGAAACATGGCCAGAAAGAAAATCGACGGGATGCAGCTCAAGGAGATGTTTCTCTCCGGAGCAGCGCTATTGACACAGAGCAGGGAAAGTGTGGATGCGCTGAATGTGTTCCCGGTTCCGGATGGAGACACCGGCACGAAGATGGCCCAAACCATCAACGCCGCGGTAAAGGAAATGTCGGCCAAACCGCTTACCAGCGTGGCGGATATTTCCGACGCCATCGCCAGAGGCGCGCTCAAGGGCGCCCGGGGCAATTCGGGCGTAATCCTCAGCCAGATTCTGCGCGGCTTTGCAAAGGCGCTTTCCGGCGCGGACGACATTGACTGCGCGGCCTTGTCCAGAGCCATGCGCTGCGGCGCCGACACGGCTTACAAGGCGATTATGAAGCCCAAGGAGGGCACGATTCTCACAGTTGCCCGGGTGATTGCCGAGGAAACGGAGCGCGCCGCCAAAAATTGCCAGGATGTCGAGGCGCTGTTTAAGGGGATCATCACTTCCGGCGACGCGATTTTGAAGCGCACGCCGGAAATGCTGCCTGTGCTGAAGCAGGCCGGCGTGGTGGATTCCGGCGGAATGGGCCTGATGGTCATCTATCGCGGCATGTACGCCGCCCTTACGGGCGAACCCATTGAGATTGATCACCAGGAAGGCGCGCGCAACGCCATGCCCGGAGAATATGTGGACGATCATGATTCTCTGGACGAGATTACCTATGGCTATTGTACGGAATTTATCGTGTCCCATCCCAGAGAGGACATGCGGGAAGACGAAGTGGTTCGGCTGCGCAAACGTCTGGAGCGCATTGGCGACTGCGTGCTGGTCATTTCGGATTTGTCCGTGGTAAAGGTACACGTGCATACAAACGAACCTGGCAAGGCGCTGCAATACGCGCTGGAGTTGGGCGAATTGGATTCCATCAAGGTGGATAACATGATGGAAGAGTTCCGCCAGCGCCAGGCCGCGCGCCGCGCCGCGGAAGAAGCGGAACAGGCAAAGCAGAAGAAGTACGGCATGGTGTCGGTCGCGCTGGGCGATGGCCTCGCCGGGATTTTCCGGGATTTGTCCATCGACAAAATTGTGGACGGCGGCCAGACGATGAATCCTTCCATCGAGGATATTCGGGAGGCGATCGACGCGACGCATGCGGAAAACGTCTTTGTGTTGCCCAACAATACCAACATTATCATGGCGGCCAACCAGGCAGCGCAGATTTCCGACAAAAACGTGGTGGTGATTCCCACAAAGTCCGTGCCCATGGGCATTTCCGCCGCGCTGGTATTCAATCCGGAGGCGTCCGTGGAGGAAAACACCGAGGCGATGCTGGAAGCCGCGGAGAATGTGCATACCGCGTCCGTTACCTATGCGGTGCGGGATACGCATTTTGACGGCCGTGAGATTCACAATGGCGACATCATGGGCTTGGTGGACAACAAGCTTACCGTCCTTGGGCATGATACAAAGCAGGTTGCGCAAGATTTGCTTGCCAAGATGGTAGGGGAGGATTCCGGCCTGATTACCATTTATTTTGGTTGCGACATTGAGGAGCGCGCCGCCATGGAATTGCAGGAGGAGGTCGCCCGGACATATCCTGAATGTGATGTGGAAGTGCATAACGGCGGTCAGCCATTGTACTATTATTTGATTTCTGTGGAATAATCGCTCTGCGAGCGGCTTCATATTTTGTTTGGGTGTTTGTGTCGCCTGTTGCGCATGGGCGGCACAAATTTCCATTTTTCGACGTTTTTTGGAGGTATTGCATGGATAGATCCCTGTCGGGCATTCCGGGCATCGGCCCGGCACGATTGAAGGCGTTGAACGCCGCGGGCATCTTTACGGTGCGGGAACTTACGATGCTCTTGCCCAAGGAATACAGGGATTTGCGCACGGCGACGCCGCTTTGCGCCATGAAACCCGGAGACGTAGCGGCGGTGCGCGTTCGCGTAACAGGCGAAATTTCGCAGCGCAGGGCAGGCAGGCTGACCATTACCAAGGCGTTTGTCACCGATGGCACGGATGTGGTGCCGGTGGTGTGGTACAACCAGCCGTGGCTGAAGAATCAATTGGAGCCGGGTAGGGAATTGTTCCTATACGGCAAAATGGAGGCGCGGAAGGGATCAGTGCAGCTGGCATCGCCCGTAATGGAGCAATCGGAAGGCATCGTTCCCGTCTATCGTCCCGTCGCCGGAATTCCGGATAAGGCGCTTCGACAGGCGATGGCCGGGGCGTTAAAGATTTGCGAAGGCCAATGGCCGGATGAATTGCCGGAAACGCTGCGGCGAAAATATGATTTGTGCGAGCGTAACTTCGCCATGCGGGAAGCGCATTTTCCCACCAGCGAGGAGGCGCTGAACGCGGCGCGCAGACGAATCGCCTTTGAGGAATTGCTGCTGTACCAGCTGGCGCTGTCCATGCTGCGCCAAAGCGGAAACGAAGGCGTGCGCCTGACGTTTTCGGATGAGGATATCGAGGCGTTTTGGCGCGCCATGCCCTTTTCGCCAACGGGAGCGCAGCGGCGCGTGATGGCGGAAGCGGCCCGGGATATGCGCTCCGGACAGTGCATGGCGCGCCTGGTGCAGGGCGACGTCGGGTGCGGCAAAACGGCCATTGCCTTCTGCGCCATGGCCATGTGCGTCAAAAGCGGCTTTCAGGCGGCGCTGATGGCGCCCACGGAGGTGCTGGCGCGGCAGCATTTCGACGGCGCCGAGGCGTTGTTGGCCCCCATGGGGGTTCGGGTGGGGCTGCTGACGGGAAGCCTGACCGCGAAGCAGCATCGCCTGGCCCATGAGGCCATTCGGGAAGGAACGTGGGATGTGGTCATCGGAACCCATGCGTTGATTACGGAAGGCGTGGAATACAAAAATTTGGGGTTGGTGGTGACGGACGAACAGCATCGGTTTGGCGTCCGCCAGCGAACGCGGCTGAGCGAAAAGGGGACGTCGCCCAACGTGCTGGTGATGTCTGCCACGCCCATTCCCAGGACGCTTTCGTTGATCCTGTATGGAGATTTGGATATTTCCATTGTAGACGAGATGCCGCCCGGAAGAAAAAGCGTTGCCACGCGGATTGTTCCTGCGCAGAAGCGGGAGGCAATGTATGATTTTTTGCGGAAAGAAGTCCAAAATGGCAGACAGATTTATGTGGTATGTCCGCTGGTGGAGGAATCGGAAGCGGTGGACGCCCAGGCGGCGGAGGCGGAATACCTGGAATTGAAGGAAAAAAAGCTGAAAGGCCTGCGGGTGGAGATGGTGCATGGCCGGATGAAGGCCCGGGAAAAGGACGCCGTGCTGGAACGATTTCGGAATGGGGAGACGGATGTGCTGGTGTCCACCACGGTAATCGAGGTGGGCGTCAATGTGCCAAACGCCACGGTGATGGTCATCGAAAACGCAGAAAGGTTTGGCTTGGCGCAATTGCATCAGCTTCGAGGGCGCGTAGGACGCGGGACGCAGGAATCCTGGTGCTTTCTCATGGCGGAACCCAACGAGCGGCTGCGGCTGCTGGCTTCCACCAACGACGGATTCAAGGTGGCGGAAAAGGACATGGAATTGCGCGGACCGGGAGAATTGATGGGCACGCGGCAGTCCGGCGCGGCGGTTGTCGGCGTGAATTTGCTGGCAAGCGACACGCAAATTTTGAAAATTACCCATGATGAGGCGCGGGAAATCCTGCGGCATCCCGACGATGAGGATGCTCGTGGGCTGATTGCCTTGGCGAAGGAGCGCTTTGCGGAAAAAATGGCAGACGTCGCGCTGAATTAGCGAAGCAGAACGTGCATTGCAAAGGAAGGAAATCTTGGAATCGTTTGAACCTTTTGCCTGTCGATAATTGCCAGCGTATTTCACCGCCAATCGGTCAAAATAGTGTCAGACTGAAACGGGAGGTGAAAAACATGAGCAATCGCAACAGCAGCATCGAGGTGCCCGAAAGCCGTCAGGCGTTGGAGAACATGAAGTTCGAAATCGCAAACGAACTGGGCGTCAACCTGACCAAGGGCTACAACGGCAATTTGACCGCGAAGGAGAATGGTCACGTGGGCGGTCAGATGGTCAAGCGCATGATTGAGGATTATCAGCGTCAGGCCAGCCAGAATTCCAAGTAAACTGAAAGACAAGCAATATTTCCGACAAGGAGCGTGCACCCATGTCTAGCAATTCCAATAAGATGCCCAACGTGCCCGAAGCCAAGCAGGCCATGAACAACATGAAGCACGAAGTGGCCAATTCGCTGGGAATCACCCTGAACCAGGGCTATAACGGCAACATCACCGCGAAGGACGCCGGCCATATCGGCGGCCAGATGGTAAAGCGCATGATCAGCGCGCAGGAATCCAAGATGAGCGGCAACAACCGCTAATCGCGCAAAAGCATTTTGAAAAGAGGGAGGGGCCGGAAGGCTTCTCCCTTGTTTGCGCTTTCGCAATTTGAGTTTTGACAAACGGGCTGCAGTCCTGTATAATTTTTCCGGAATCATCATGCGCCTATGCGAAGAATGGGAGGAAACCGGAAAATGAGGATTGTTCGAGAAACATGGCAGGGAATGGATGCCGTGCGCATGACGGGCGGCGGATACGAAGCAGTGATCCTTCCGGAATTTGGTGCAAATTGCGTTTCGCTGACGCATTTGAAGAGCGGAATCGCCATGCTGCGCACGCCGCGGGACCATCAGGAAATGCAAGCCGGGCCAAACGTATATGGATTGCCCATTTTGTTCCCGCCCAACCGGATTCGGGACGGCGTATACTGTTTTGACGGGCGCAAATATGTGTTTCCCATCAACGAGCCGGCGCGGCATCATCATATTCATGGATTTTTAAGCGCCACGGCCTTTTCGGAATGCGCGGACGGCGTGTTTGAATATCGCGCGACCCGGGAAATGCCTTATCTGAACTTTCCCCATGCCTTTACCATGCGCAGGAGTTACCGGCTGGACGAACGGGGAATGACGCATACCATTGAGGTGGTCAACGACAGCGAAACGCGAATGCCATTGGGGATAGGCGTGCATGCGGCGTGGAATGTTCCGCAGGCAGATTGGCAGTTGCATATTCCGGTGCGCCGGCGCTGGCTGCTGGACGAGCGCATTCTGCCCACAGGGGAGAGCGTGGAGCACGATGCGCTGACCGATGCGATGCGGGCGGGAACGCTTCGCCCGGAGGAAACGGCCATGTCCTGCTTGTTGGAAACGGAGAACGGCGAGATTTCTCTTGTGGGCGAACGCCACGCCATTGTTTGCGACATGGGCGCGCGCTTTCGGTTTGTCATGATGTGGAATGGAGGCGGCGGACAGCGCTTCGTGTGTCCGGAGCCGCAGACATGGATGGTGGATGCGCCAAACCTTTCCCTGCCCGCGGAGATAACGGGATTTGACGCGCTGGAACCATCCGAGCGCAGAGTCTATGAATTGCACTATGCGCTTATAGAAAGATAGCGCGCAAATCCTGTCGGAATTGCCGGCGATCCGCGTATGCCGCCATGGTCATAAAGCGGCGAATCCGGTATTTTACGGTGCTTTCGGATGTGAACAGACGTTCCGCAATGTCCTCCAGGCGCATGTCTTGGGCGTATAGCCGCAGGATATCCAAATCCAGCGCATCGCATTGGGTCAGCACCCGTTTCATGGAAAAACACAGTTCCCGAAACGCGTCCTGTGATTTGGGAAAATCCGGATCAGGCGCGTTGGAAGAACGGGCAAGCGCGCGGTTGTCCACGAAAAACTGCGGCATGGGAAGCTTTACCGACGTGATAACGCGCCGGCCGCTTGCGTCCAAACGCTGATATTCCAGCAGGCGCACGGCTTCCCGGCCCAGTTCGCCCCAATTGTATACCGCTTGGGAGAAATTGCCTTCCCGATCAATATCACAAAAAGCAAATACGCGCTTGTCTTTCAGCAAGTGAAGATTTTTGGCCTGCAGGTCGTTTTTCAGGGTGTGCAATGTAATGTCGTTGTTGCAAAGAATCGCGTCAAAGGCGTCGTATTGTTCCAAAACCGCCTCGCAGGCAGATTGTACGGAAGAAAATTGATGAAGATACAGCGCATCCCGAATCATTTCCGGCGCGCCGTCATAGGCCAGAAACGCATCCGCTTTCACGCGATCCGTACAGGAGGTGCAATCCGGCCATACAAACACCGCGCGCCGGCAAGATTCGCCCTGGATCTCATCCAGAAATGCGCGAATCGCGCCGGCATAATCAAAGGATACGGAACTGAAATGCGGAAACAGGCCTTCTTCCCGGTACGCAATGACAATGGGATTGGTGCCGTGCAGCAGCAGCGCATGGGCGGTGGAGCAAGTCCAGGCAATGGTGCTGCTGAGCAAAAAGCATTCGGAAGGAGCCTTGCCCAATACTGTATCCAGAGACGTCGTCTGGATCAATTCCATTTCCAACGCCTTCAGGGATTGTTCCATGGCCATGATGCAGCGCCATCGCCAGAAATCCGGCGATCGGGAACTGTCCGACAACAGATAGATGTGTTCCGGCATTCCGCGGCTCCTCCTGCAACAATAACAAGATAACAGATAATTATAGCATGGAAGCTGTGCAAGGTCAAGGCCAAAATCTGCGCTGGGGGCGCTGCAATTGGTCTTGAGGTTCCCAAGGCGCGATGCTACAATAAACGCAGGGCGGCATATGCGCCGCAGGAAAGGATGATCGGCCATGCGGTATCAGATTGGATGTAACTACTGGGCGTCTCATGCGGGAACGGAAATGTGGGCGCGCTGGGACGAAACGATTGTGGAACAGGATTTTGCAAGGCTTTCCAGGGATTGTGGCGTGCGATGCCTGCGGGTGTTTCCCATCTGGCGGGATTTTCAGCCGATCTGCATTCATTATTGCGCCAAGGGCCAGGCGAGGGAATATGCCTAT
Source organism: Eubacteriales bacterium (assembly GCA_029218505.1). Lineage (GTDB taxonomy): Bacteria > Bacillota > Clostridia > Christensenellales > Aristaeellaceae > SUG1456. The sequence continues at coordinate 12,505 of JAQXRL010000132.1, forward strand.
CCGGGTTTTCGACCGCTGCCCAACGAATATGGACTGGACCCGGAACAGATGGCGCATTTCGCAACGCTATGCCGTTTGGCGGAAAAATACGGATTGAAGCTGTTGGTCGGCCTGGTGACGGGTTGGATGAGCGGCATGCTGTTTGTGCCGCCCGCGCTGGAGGGCAAGAATATCCTTTGCGATGCCGAATGCCTGATGTGGCAGAATCGCTTTGTCAAGGGATTTGTGGAGGCTTTCCGGGAGGAAAAATCGATCTTGGCCTGGGATTTGGGCAATGAATGCAACAACATGGCTGCTTGCGACACGCAGGAGCAGGCGTATGTTTGGACGATGACCATTTCCAACGCCATTCGCGTGGCGGATCAAAGCAGGCCTGTGGTTTCGGGCATGCATGCGCTTGTTCCGGACAGCGTCTGGAACTTCAAGCAACAGGGCGAATTGACCGACATTCTCACGCCGCACCCGTATCCGTCGATCTTCTCCAAGCGGGATACGGAGCCTTTGAATCAACTGAGCACCACCATGTATCCCACGGCGCAGATTCTGTATTATTCCGGATTGAGCGGGCGCCAGGCGATGATCGAAGAAACGGGTACCTTCAACGACATGTTGGGCAATGAGGACATGGCGGCAGATTATTTGCGGATGAGTCTGTGGTCCGGTTGGGCCAACGGCGCGGCAGGCACGCTGTGGTGGTGTGCTTTCGACCAGGAAAAATTGGATTATCCGCCGTATGACTGGAACATGTGCGAAAACGAACTGGGACTGATGCGCAGCAACTTCGCGTTGAAGCCGGTGGCAAACACCATGGCGCAGTTCACGGAGATGTTTGAACGACTGGGTTTGGAAGATCTCCCGCCGCGAACCGTAGATGCGGTATGCGTGCTGACAAGGCAGCAAAATCCCCTGACCGTATCCCTGGCGGCCACGGTTTTGTGCAAACAGGCGGGGTTTGAAGCGGAATTTGTGTATCACGATCAGCCGTTGCCGGACGCCAAGCTGTATTTGCTGCCTTCCCTGAACGGACACGACGCCTTGCGGGTAAGCGAGTATCGGACGATTTTGGAGAAAGTGCGGGAAGGAGCCACGCTGTATATTTCGCTGGATGCCGGCTTGATTCTGGATTTCGAAAACGTGTGCGGCATGCGGGTGATGACCCGGCAGAACCGGCGCGGCGTGACCCGCGGAACGCTGGAAACGCCCGTGGGACAGGTGCGCCTGGATGCGGACGACGGCATGGAGCTTTGGCTGGAACCCACCACTGCCCAGGTGCTGGGGCGGGACGATCAGGGACGCGTGATGTTTGCCAAAAATGCCTATGGCAAGGGAGAAATCTATCTGCTTGTTGCGCCGCTGGAGAAAATGCTGGCCAATCGCCCCGGCTCCTTCTGCGATCCGGGCGTGCCCGCCTATCACGGAATCTATCGGGCCTTTGCGCAACAGGTTCGCAGGGCACACATTGCGCAAAGCCGCGTGGCCGACGTGGTTGTCACGCAGCACATGCGCAGCGAGAAGGAAGCCGTGCTGGTTGCGATCAACTATCGTTCGACAGATTTGCCGCTGGCGCTGGATGTGGCCGAGGGTTGGACGCTGGAAAAGCTCTACGGCGGCGAAGACGATATGGTTGCCCACAACAATGGCGTCATTCTGTTGGCGCGCGCCGATGGCGGACGCTGATTTTCGGCGATGTGCAAGGTTGCCCCGGAGATGAAGCCCAGGGATCTCCGGGGCCTTGCTGTGCGCCGGCAAGGGCGAGAGATCGATCTTGTAGAAGACAGAATGCAGGGCAAATTCCCGAAAGGGGAGTTTGCGAGGCGTGTGATTGACAATCCTCACGATGCCCTGACAGGGCTTGGTCAAACCAACCGTTCAACAAACAGGTGGTTATGACTGTATCGGGAACAGATGGAAGAACGCGGAAATCTGCCCGGATTTTGTGCATGTGCCGCCGAATGCCTTGGCATCAAGTTTTATGGGGCGCCTGAAGGGAAAGCGCAGTCGATGAGTACATCCATTGGACGGGGAAAATGGGAAGATCCGTTGACGACGTTGAAAAGGAGGCCTGCTTTGATTGCGGGCCTGAGAGGGCGCTGCCTGTATATGCGAATCCCCCGGCTTTGCCGGGGGATATTTCTATGGGGCGTTTCGGAAGAACGCCGCCATGCAACGGTTCCGCCGGAAAAGTGTTCCAACGCCCGGAGACAGTCGAATGCGTGCCTTTCCTGTTCCCGGCAAACGGAAGAGCGCTGCCGTTTCCGGCAGCGCCCATCTGTTCGTTTGGGAATTTTGTTTTCGAATGCGTGTCATTTATTCTGCAAGCGTGAATACCAGCATTTTGCTGTCGTAATCGCCTTTCAGAGACAGGGTGATGCCATCGTTCATCAAGGCTTCGCCGCGCCACAGCTTGCCTTGCTCGTCACGATAGAGGGCGTTGGGAAGAAGTCCGTGCATGCGGAATCTGGGCAATGAAAGATCCCAATTGCGCATGCCGTGGGCAAAGGCGAACAGCGTGAAGGCCTTGCGATCCCGGCGCACATACTGGAACAGCGCGTAGGGGTGTTCCGTGGCCGACGCAATGCGATATACATAAGAATCCTGCAAGTCGCCGCGCAATTGCTTAAACCGGTCGGTGGCGGCCTTGAGGGTGTCCAGCGTTTCCTGATCCGTTTTCAGCAGATCGATGCCAATGCTCATGGAACCCGTCATGCCCCAATGCACGCGATAGGACAAGGGAGTTGCCCTGCCATGGATGTGATGCACTTGGGGTGCGATGTTGCCCGCTCCGCCTGCCGTCTTGGGCAGGAACAGCATGGAGAAACCTTCGTGGATGACCATGATGTCCACCGGATCCGCATTGTCCGAACGGTTGATGCGGTCCGCGTAAGGAACCATGCCAAAATCGCAGCGTCCGCTGCCGCTGGCGCAGTTTTCAAACAGCACATCGGGATGCGATTCGTTCATGTGCTTCCAAATGGCCAGCAGATTTTGCGTGTAACGGATGGACATGCCGTCCCGTTCTTCTCGGGTGGCGCCGGGCCAGCCCTTTTCCGTGACATAGCGATTCATGTCCCACTTCAGATAATCCAGCTGGTTTTCATCCATGAGCTTGTCCAGCCATTGGATGGCCCAGTCGCGCACGTCGTCCCGAGCCAGGTTCAACACATATTGGTTGCGCTGCTGGCTCATGGGACGGGTTTCCTCGCGAATGACCCAGTCGGGATGAGCGCGGTACAAGTCACTGTCCGGATTGACCATTTCCGGCTCTACCCACAGGCCGAACATCATGCCTTTGGCGTGGCATTTTTCCACGATGGGCTTCAAACCGTTGGGGAAGCGCGCCGGATCCGCAACCCAATCGCCCAGACCAGCATGTGCGTCCACGCGCTTCGGCATCCAGCCGTCGTCAATAACGAACAGTTCCGTGCCGATGTCCGCGGCCTTGTCGATCAGCGCCAGCAGGTTTTCCTCGTTCACGGAAAACTCATAGGGATACCAGGAATTGTAGATGACAGGGCGCGGCGCATGGGCTTTGTCGGTGTTCTTTCCTCGCGGACAGAGATAGTCCAATTGCCAATCATAAAACACTTCGGTCATGCGCTCAAAGCCCCGGGCGCTGAAGCCGCAGGTGAACAGGGGCGTTTCAAACCGCTCGCCGGGATGCAGCGTCCATGCAGTGTCAAAGTCGTTGATGCCGCCGGACACGCTGACCCGCTTCATATATTCCTGCTCCACCGTAATTTTGAAGTCGCCGCTCCAGTGAAGCACGCCGTAGTAGACCTCTCCCGAAGTTTCCGTGGCCGCGCCGTTGGCATCCAGGGCGAAAAAGGGCGTTTGCTGGGCGGTGGTGGCGGTAACGCGGGTGTTTTGCAATACCGTGCGGCTTTGGGTGAGCATATGGCGGTTGACCGTATGTTCCGAACCCCAGTTGCCTGCCTGGTGTGTCATGCGATATTGGATGCCGGCGGGCAGATGCCAGGTTGCGCTGCCCAGTTCCGTAAGACGCACATCCTGTTCGCCCAGGTTTTTCACCGTATAGTTGCGGCTGATCAGCGGCAAATTGCCATAGGTTTTATATTGCAATTCCACCTGGAAGGGATAGTATTCGTCTTTCAACAATACGGTCAGGGTATCCCCCTTGATTTCGTGGGATTCGTATACCAGACGAACCGTGCGAACGCCGTCGGCGAATTCCGCCATGAGAGCCGGTTCGCCATAATCGAAGGGCTCCTGGGTGCGCAATTCCAGGCGCCTCTGAGAATTCTGGTCCACGCCCCGCAATCCGCTGCCGCCGGCAAGCACGCAGGGCAGATACGGATCAAAGGCGTCCGAAGCGTGCATGGCCTTGCCCCAATAGACGTGCACCAATTTTCCGTTGTCGTTGACGGCGAAGGCATAGGAGACTTCATCCGTATGCAAATGGAACAGCCGTCTGCTTGCATCATAGGAAATGTCCATAAAAGTTTTCCTCCTTTTCTGAATGAGAAGGCCGGACAGGGCAAAAACATGCCCTGTCGCGGCTTCA
>JAQXRL010000133.1 GCA_029218505.1 Eubacteriales bacterium
TGAATGAGGACGGCGAAGTGTTGGACATGACGACGGACAAGATTTATGCCGTTGACGAGGAAACAGTGGCCAATTACGCCAAACAGGCCTGGAAAAGCGCAAAAAATGCAGGCTTTATTGGCGCATATCGCTTTGCGCGAAGCGAGGAGGAAGAAGGTTCGCGCATGATCTTTTTGGATTGCGGCAGAAATCTTGCCGCGTTCAAAAGCCTTCTCTGGAACAGCGTGGGAATCTCTCTGGCGGGAATGACGGCGGTGCTTTTGCTGGTGACGCTGTTGTCCGGGCGGATGATTCGTCCGGTTGCCGACAGTTACGAAAAGCAGCGGCGCTTTATCACCAATGCCGGGCACGAAATCAAAACGCCCATTACCATCATTGACGCGGATGCGGAACTTCTGGGAATGGAATTGGGGGAAAACGAATGGCTGTATGATATTCAGCAGCAAACAAAGAGATTGAACGCGCTAACCGATGATTTGATTTATCTGTCCAAAATGGAAGAGCAGGAAAAACCGCAAAGAATCGAATTTCCGATTTCTGATGTGGTTCGGGAAACGGCGGAATCCTTTCAGGCGTTGGCCAGAACGGAAAGCAAAGCCTTATCCATCCATGTGCAGCCCATGCTTTCGTTTTGCGGAGATGCCAAGAGCATTCGCCAGCTGGTATCCATTTTGCTGGATAACGCCATCAAGTATGCCACGGGAACCGGGGAAATTTTGGTGACGTTGGAAAAGCAAGGGCGCGCAATCCGGTTTACAGTAGAAAATCAGGCGGAAGGAATCTCCAAAGAAACCCTGTCCAACATGTTTGAACGGTTCTATCGTGCGGAGAGCGCACGCAATTCCGGGTTTCGTGGTTATGGCATTGGCCTTTCCGTCGCCAGCGCAATCGTATCTGCCCACAAGGGCAAAATTTCTGCTACCATGAAGGACGCCAATACGCTGCGCATTTCGGTGATGCTTCCTTGTTGAAATGTTGGCTTCTCTTGGTTCACAATTTGTTTTCAGTTTGTTTCCTTCCGGTTCATAAAGAAAAGGATGGTTTTTTAAGTATATCATAGGTTTCTTTGTTAAAATGAGCGCGTCCGCGAGCGGATGAATGTATGCCGCGGAGGCGCTGCTTTTTGTACGGTTCAGAAGGAACGACGGCGCCGAGTAGAACAGCGAGAGGGGAGACGGGTTTTGATCGAGGTCAGGCATTTGACGAAGCGATATGGCGTCCATGCGGCCGTGTCCGATCTTTCTTTCACCATCGACCGGGGCATGATTTACGGATTCCTCGGCCCCAACGGCGCGGGAAAGTCTACCACGATGAACATGATTACGGGCTGCCTTGGCGCCACGGATGGAGAAGTATTGATCGACGGGCACAGTATTATGGAAGAACCCATGCAAGCGAAGCGCTTGATTGGCTATTTGCCGGAACAGCCGCCGCTGTATACCGACATGACGCCGGAAGAATATCTGCGCTTTGTGCTAAAGGCCAAGGGCGTTGCCAGAAGAGACTGGGATGTTCAACTGAAAACCGTGATGGAAAAGACGCGCATTGAAGACGTAAAGGACCGGTTGATTCGCAATTTGTCCAAAGGATACCGGCAAAGAGTTGGGATTGCCCAAGCGTTGCTGGGAAATCCGGAGGTAATTATTTTGGATGAACCAACCGTGGGCCTGGATCCAAAGCAGATCATCGAGATTCGTTCGCTGATTCAGGAATTGGGACATGGGCACACAATCGTGCTATCCAGCCATATTCTCAGCGAAGTACAGGCGGTATGCGATTCCATCATGATTCTGTCCAAGGGGAAGCTGGTTGCCAGCGATACGGCGGAAAATTTGACGGCGCTTTTTGCAGGCGCAGTGACGCTCAGCCTGGAGACTCGTGCAACGGCGGAGGAAGCGCAGGAGATCCTGAAACCGATTCAAGGCTTGGAAAGCGTGGAGGCGCATTCCGGGGAAGACGGAATAACGCGAATTTCTGCCGCACAAGCACAGGGCGTGGATGCAAGGGAAGCGCTTTCCATGGCCTTTGCCCAGGCGGGCAAACCGCTTTTGGAATTGCACAGCCAGCGGGCCAGCCTGGAGGATGTATTCCTAGAATTGACCCAAGGAGAGGCCGGCGAGCCTGCGGCGGAACCGACGGGCAAGGAGGCGACAGGGAAATGATGGCGGTGTTTCAGCGGGAGATCAACGCATATTTCAAGGGCATCATGGGCTATTTGTTCGCGGCGTTTTTGCTGGTTTTTGCCGGAATCTACACCATGGCATACAACTTGAGCGGGTATTACGCGAATTTTGAATATGTGCTCAGCTCTATCAGCTTTATTTACCTGATCGCGGTCCCCATCCTAACCATGCGCAGCGTTGCGGAGGAAAAACGGCAGAAAACGGATCAATTGCTGTACTCTTTGCCCATTCGCTTGTCGGACGTGATTTTGGGCAAGTATTTGGCGATGCTTGTGGTTTTGGCGGCGCCCACCGTTGTGATGGGGTTGTATCCTCTGGTGCTTGCCCGCTTTGGAGATGTTTCCTTCGGCATGGCGTATGGAACGCTGCTGGCATTTTTCCTGTTGGGAGCGTGTCTGATGAGCATCGGACTGTTCGTTTCCTCGGTTACGGAAAGTCAGATTGCTGCGGCGGTCATTACGCTGGTCGTCACGTTGATTTTATATTTCCTCAGCGCGCTGTCCAGTTTTGTTTCCAGTGCCGCGTCCGCGTCCTTGTTGGCGTTGTGTATCGGCGTTGTAATCTTTGCGATCATTTTGTATCTTCTGGCCAAGAATCCCATCGTGTCTTTCCTGGCGGCGTTGCTGGGCATCGGCGGTTTGTATCTTTGGTATGGCAATGATTCCACGGCGTTTGCAGGATTGTTCGGAAAAATCATGAACCAATTCAGCGTGTTCGATCGCTTTTATACGTTCGTGGACGGTGTGTTTGACATGACGGCGGTGGTGTATTATGTGTCCATTGCGTGTGTGTTCCTGTTTTTGTCCGTGCAGGCCATGGAAAAAAGGAGGTGGAGCGAATGAAACG
>JAQXRL010000134.1 GCA_029218505.1 Eubacteriales bacterium
AAAGTAACAAATAGGAGGAGTGTCATTATGAGAAATGACTATGAAAGTTTAACACATACAAAGTGGCGATGTCAATATCACATAGTCATCACACCAAAGTACCGAAGACAGATAATCTATGGGAAATATAGAGCAGAGATAGGAAAAATACTCAGAACGATATGTGAAAGATACGAGGTGGAGATCATAGAAGCCAATGCATGTCCGGATCACATCCACATGCTAGTAGCGATACCGCCGAAGATGTCAGTATCCAGATTTATGGGAATACTGAAAGGGAAAAGCGCTCTGATGATATTTGATAGGTTTGCAAATCTGAAATATCGGTACGGCAATCGGCATTTCTGGTGTAGAGGATATTTTGTAGATACAGTGGGCCGCAATAAAACTGCAATACAGAAATACATACAGAATCAGTTGGCAGAAGATCAAGAGAGTGAACAGATCAGTATGAAAGAGTATATAGACCCGTTTACGGGAGAGCCGGAAAAAGAGGGCAAGCCCAAAGGGAGATGCGACAAAGATACGAAAAAGTAAAAGAGCCACCCGATGAGGGTGGCTGCCAGTGATAGGGGTGCGATTGCCAGATCATCAGAGCGCGAGTAGCGCTTGCCGGTATCAGGCCCTTATAGGGCACAATCAAGCCACCGGCTTTGCCGGTGGTTTTGACTCGCCGAACAGGCGCGCCCCCAGTGGAACTGGAGCCATAAAGAAAAAGCATGGAGCCGCATTGCAGATGCGACTCCACGGTGAATCATAAGAGATTGAGATTGTGCAAGGCAGGACGGAATGTAGAAGGAATCCCCGAAAAGGGGATCTGCGAAGCATGGAACCCCGTATAGGATTGGTCAAACCGCCCGTTGAACGGGTGGTCATGACTCCTGGAACCCGGAACGCGATTTTTCGTTCAGCAAAAAGAGCCCGTCGTGACCGCAGGCAACCCAGCATGCGCCGTCCACGGACACCGCAAATTCCGGGTGCGCGGGCAGAACGACGGCATCCAGCAGAACCGGCTTGTACGCATCCCGGATATCCAGCCGTTCCACAAGCCCGGTAACGCGGTTCAGCAGAACCAGCGTGTTCTCCAGTACGTAGGGAATGCCCCGGAGCTGCGCGCCGGGAACAGGGCGAAGGTTTTCCGGAAGCGCTTGCGTTGCGGTGCGGCAAGGTTCTTCCAACACGCCGTATCGGCGTCCGCGCACGATGAAAACCTCGTTCCCACGAATAGCGGCGCCGTCTTCAAAGGGACAGGCTTCTTCCGGAGGCAGCCAATCCGCCGGTTCCGGTTGCAAGGTGTCCAGGTTGTACCAGCACAGTCCATTGGAGAGGGGCATGGCGGCCAGACGACCAGAGGCATGCAGCGATAGGCACAAATGCCGGTGATAGAGCATGCCCGGGCAAGGCAAAATGGTTTCTACGGCAAGACTGCCTGTTGCGGAAACGCGCAAAAAGCCAATTTGGGTGACGTTCAGCTGCACGGCAATGAGATTTCGCTCCGGAATGGGCACAATCTGGCGGGCGCAAAGCCCGTTCGTGGCACAGGTACTCATGGCGGCAAAGCCTTCCGCGTCCGAAAAACGATAGGCGGCGACGCCTTGATCGCCCTGAGCCACGCAAAGGATTCCGTGAATTTCCGCGATGTCGTGGGCAAAGCAAGGCACATGGAACGCTACGGGATAGCCTGCACGGTTTTCCAGGGCATACAGCCCGTCGTCGCCGCAAGCCAGCAGAAGGTGTTTTCCGTGGCGCAGAAGGGAGTGCACCTGACCTGCGCAGCGAAAGACGCGCTTTGCAGAAGCGGCGGGAACGGGGCGCTCCGGCGAGGCGCAAGGCGCGATGGGTTGGGCAGAGGTGAAATCCAGCACGTGTAATCCGCTGTTCAGCCCCGCCACCAGAACCTGACCGTGGCCGCAGGCGATGCCCACGGCGGGTTCCCGCAATGGCTGCAGGCTTGGCGGAGAAACCGGCTGCCTTTCCAAAAGGGGCAGTTGACGGTATCCTGCAAAGGTGGGCGCCAGGCGATCGGCGATGTTCACCACGAACACGCCGTTGTAAGTATCCGCAACGTATGCGTAATCGCCGGAAGCGACGACGCGCCAGGTGTCGTTGGCGCCCGCGAACAGGGGAGGAAACTTGATTTCCGAAAGATATTCCGGCGCGTCGGGTCGGGAAACGTCAAACAACGTCAGACCATGGCCGCAACCATAGCCGTCTTCCAGCATTTCCCGGGAAAGATAGGTGTAATTGTGATATTTCCGGCGGTTTTTCAGCTTTGCGCTGTGATGTCCGCTGGCAACGAGGCACAAGCCGTCCCGCACAAACACGCCGTCCGCAAAGCCGTCCACCGAAAAATCGGATACGGGAACGGGATGGCGGGGATCGGCGATGGAGACAACGTGAACGCGGCGGTTCATCCAGTCTCCCGCGTAGGCGAACGCGCCGTCGATGCATACGGATTGTGCTTCTCCCGCCAAAAAGCATGCGAGGTATTGGGGATGTTCCGGTTGGGCGACGTCCCAGATTTCCACGCCCATATGCCGGTTGGTCACCAGGCACAGCCCATGGGCCGCGCAGACGCCGGTGGCAAGCTCCAATGTATCCAAATGGACGGCGAGGCGCGGCTGGGCGGGATTCCTCACGTCCACAATGTACAGTCCATCTGCCCGGGCGGTAACGTATGCGAAGCCGGCATCCACGGAAACCTGTCGGGAAGCGCCCAGACCGCCCGCCCGGCCCAGTTCCCGGGGCGCCGCATTCCGTTGCAGCGCATAGATGATGAGTTCTCCGTGGCAGGCCGCGTAGGCCAGCGTTCCCTCCGGATTGATTGCCACATCCGCGCAGCCGCGCTGCGGAATGTGAAAGGCTTGCTGCAATTCCTCACCGTAGGGCATGGGTGTTTTGTGAATGATGCTGCCGGAGATTGCTCCATTTAGAATAGACATATTGGAATGAACTCCTTTCTGTCACGGACATGCCGGTGGATCGGGTTTTATTGTATCATTCCAAATTGCCCTGCGCAAGGGCCCAAATTTTGCGTAGTACACGGTATTTTGCAAATGCACGCAAAAAATGGTGCATTGGAGACAAAAAACGAAGCGTTTACTTTGTGGGTTTGCGCTTGTATAATGGATATATCGAATTTGCAAAAGGAGGATTCCCCATGAAACGATTTCGGAAAACCATTTCCCTGGCGTTGGCGCTGATGACCGCGCTGCTGGCCATATCCTGCGTGGCCGAGGGAGAGGACGTCAAAATTGCCAACGGCGACGTAACCTTGACGATTTACATCAACATGCGTCCAGGCGCGGCACAGGCGTATACCACCTATGCGGAACACCCGGTGGTTCAGAAGATGATGGAGGAAACCGGGCTGAATTTGGAATTTATTCATCCCACGGGAGATGAAGCCACGTTTTTCAACGTTACAGTGGCCTCCAACGAATGGCCGGACTTGTGGTGTACCGGGTTTTTTGCCAGTTATCCCGGCGGCGTGGAAGGCGCGATGGAGGACGGAGTATTGCTGAACATCAATGAACTGACGGAGCAATGCGCGCCGGATTTCTTGAATCTGGTGAATGAATACGGAGTTATGCGGGATTTCATATCGGATTCCGGCGTCATTGTGAACATGGGGCAGGTAATGAACTGCGATTATGTGTATGACAAGGCCTTCCTGGGCTTCATTGTGCGCAAGGATGTGTTGGATGAATTGGGAATGGAACTGCCCGTAACGTATGACGATTGGGATGCGATGCTCAGCGCCATGCAGGAAGCCGGTTTCTCCACGCCGCTGGCGATTCCCTTTGCGGACGGCAACTTTACCATGTACAGCAATCTGGCTGCCGGCTATGGCGTACGCCATGGGGATTTCTTCCTGCAGGATGGCCGGGTGGTGTATTCGCCCGTTCAGGATGGCTATCGGGAATATCTTGGCATGCTGAAGGATTGGTATGAGAAAGGATATTTCAATGCGGATTCTTTTGCGTACAACCTGAGCAACGCCAAGGAAGCCATGCAGGAGGGCAAGGTTGCGGTGGCGTATTCCCACGCCGCGCATACAACGACGGTGCAGTCCATCGGCGTGGCAATTGATGAAGATTTTGCGGTTGCCGGCCTGGTGCAGCCCCGCAAGAATGCGGACGACGTGCTGAATCTGGTGTATCGCAATGTGCGAACCAGCAACGGCGCGGCATGGTATGTTTCCGCCGACACAAAATATCCGGAGGAATGCGTCAAATTCCTGAATTATCTTTACAAGCCGGAAACGCAGCGGCTGGCTGCCTGGGGCGTGGGCACTGAGGCATGCCCCACCTTCGAGGAAACGGAGAACGGGCGGGTGTTTACAGAATGGATGAAGGCCAATCCGGAAGGACTGGATTTCCAAATCATGAAGGACCGCTATATTCTCGCGCCCTTCCAGACCATCTATGATGAAGAAACCGAGCAGGCGCAGTACAATTATCCGGAAAAGCTGCAGGCCATTGAAAGCTTCTGCTGGAATGCCAATGCGGACGCAATGTATCCGGAAAAGTCCACCATGACGGTGGAGGAATCATCGGAATACGCCCAGATCATGAACCAAATCAAGACCTATTCCGATGAAATGATGCAGAAATTCATCACGGGTCTGGCGTCTCTGGACGATGATTGGGACACCTATGTGCAGCAAATTGAGGCGTTGAATATCAATCGCGCCTGTCAGATCAAGCAGGACGCCATGGAGCGGTATTACGCGCGTTGATGCGGAATCCGCAGAAGAGGGCTTTCCAATGGAAGTGGAGGGGAGAAAATCCTCCCCTTCATTTCCCCAAAAGAATGATTCGTGATGGCGGGGAGGGCGGCCAATGGGCCTTGGCGGAGTTTGGCGCAACATGCGGAAATATCCCGTGTTGTACATCATGGCGGTTCCGGTGCTTGCGTACTTTCTGGTTTTTCACTATGTTCCCATGTACGGGGCGCTGATGGCCTTTGAACGATATGTTCCCGCAAAGGGAATTTGGGGTAGCCAATGGGTTGGCTTTCGCAACTTTCGGCTGTTTTTTCAGGACGTGTATTGCTGGCGGGTGATACGAAATACGTTTTTGATCAATCTATATGGCTTGGTGTTTGGCTTTCCGGTTCCGGTGATCTTCGCGCTTTTGTTAAGCGAGGTGCAAAACGCGCCGTTTAAGAAGACCGCCCAAACCATTACATATATGCCGCACTTTATCTCCGTGGTGGTTGTGTGCGGTTTGGTGGTGGATTTCGTGGATTCCGACGGCGTGATTACAACGCTGTTTTCCAAAATTACCGGAAAACCCGCTTCCAATTTGCTGGCGAATCCAGCGTGTTTCCGGCCAATCTATACCGCGATGAATATCTGGAAAGAGTTTGGCTGGGGATCCATTATTTATTTTGCCGCGCTTTCCGGCGTAAATTTGGAACTATATGAGGCTGCTTCCATGGATGGCGCGGGCAGAATGCAGCAGGTGTTGCATGTGTCCATTCCGGCGATACTGCCCACGGTGGTAACGTTGCTGGTGCTGCGGTTGGGCAGCATGATGAGCGCTGGCTATGAACAGA
>JAQXRL010000135.1 GCA_029218505.1 Eubacteriales bacterium
AAGCTGGACGGCGGCAGACTGCTTCTGCAGGCGTTCAACTATGAGTTCTCCTCGGAAACGGTGCCCATGAAAGACGTTCTGATTCTGGGCCATTGCGTGAAGTTGGAGCGAAAGCTGTAAAGACGGCTGCGGGCGCTTGTCTCGTTTTGGACAAGAACAATCAAGGCTCCCTTTTCAACAGGGAGCCTTGATTGTCAAAAAACACAGGGAGAGCACGGGAGGACTTGGGGCCTCTCGAATTCCCATCGCGGCCGGCGGCGTGAACGGCGACCACGGACGCTGATTTTTTCCCTGGAAAAACTGCTGCCTTGCAGCGTCTTCGTCAGTTTTTCAAGCTGTTCAGGGGCGCGGGAATGCGGCCGCCTCGGGCGATGAACGCGGAAGAGCTGAAGGGATGCACGGGCATCACGGGCGCCCGGCCCAACAATCCGCCGAATTCGACCATGTCGCCGACTTGGCAGCCCGGCGCGGGAATAATGCGAACGGCGGTGGTCTTGGTGTTGATCATGCCGATGGCGGCTTCGTCCGCGATGATGGCGGAAATGGTTTCGGCGGAAGTGTCGCCCGGCACGGCGATCATATCCAGGCCCACGGAACACACGCAGGTCATGGCTTCCAGCTTATCCAGCGTGAGCGCGCCCTTTTCGGCGGCGTGAATCATGCCGATGTCCTCGCTGACGGGAATAAATGCGCCGGAAAGTCCGCCCACATGGGAAGAAGCCATGACGCCGCCCTTTTTCACCGCGTCGTTTAGCAGGGCGAGCGCGGCGGTGGTGCCGTGGGTGCCGCAGGCTTCCAGCCCCATTTCTTCCAAAATTTGCGCCACGGAATCGCCAACGGCAGGCGTGGGCTCCAGGGACAGATCCACGATGCCGAAGGGCGCGTTCAAACGGCGGGAGGCCTCCATGGCCACCAATTGACCGATGCGGGTGATGCGGAAGGCGGTGCGCTTGATCATTTCCGCAACCGTGTCGAAGGGTTCGCCGCGCACGCTTTCCAATGCGTTTTTCACCACGCCGGGACCGGATACGCCCACGCTGATGGCGCAATCGCCTTCGCCGGGGCCATGGAATGCGCCCGCCATAAAGGGATTGTCCTCCACGGCATTGGCGAACACCACCAGCTTGGCGCAGCCAAAGCCGTGGCGATCGGCCGTTTTCGACGCCAGATCTTTGATGCATTGTCCCATGAGCTTCACCGCGTCCATGTCAATTCCGGCGCGCGTGGAGGCCACGTTGACGGAAGAGCAAACCAGATCCGTGGTGGCCAGCGCTTCGGGAATGGAAGAGATCAGCGCCCGATCGGCCTGGGTCATGCCCTTTTGAACCAGCGCGGAATACCCGCCGATGAAATCCACGCCGGTTTCCTTGGCGGCCTTGTCCAGAGCATGGGCCAGGGGCAGGGGCGACCGGATGCCGCCGGTGACCAGCGCGGCAGGCGTGACGGAAATGCGCTTGTTGACAATGGGCACGCCGATTTCCCGCTCGATTTCTTCGCCAACCCGCACCAGGTTTTCCGCCCGGCGGGTAATGAGATCATATACGCGGTCGCACAGCTTCTTTTCGTCGTCCGTGACGCAGGAGAAAAGGGAAATGCCCATGGTGATGGTGCGAACATCCAGCTTTTGCCGGTCAATCATGCTCAGGGTTTCCAGAATTTCCTGTGTATTGATCACAGCGCGTCCCTCCTAAATCTGATACATGGCCTCGAAGATTTCGCTGCGCTGGATGCGAACCTGAAGTCCCATCTCCCGTCCCAAGGCGGAAAGCGCGTCCGAAAGCTTCTGGAAGGAGCACTGCGCGGAGGAAATATCGGCGATCAGCACCATGTTGAACATGTTGCCCAGGATCGTTTGATTGATGTCCAGAATGTTGGCGTCGTTTTCGAACAGCAGCTGACTTACGCGGGCAATGATGCCCTTTCTGTCCACGCCCAATACCGTGACCACGGCTTTTTGCATTTCGTTCATTTGGTTTGCACCTCCGCAAAATCGTTGCCATCAGTATACAGCTCCAACGTAAATTCAGTTCGGGGAGAGCGAACCCAAGAAATTGACTTTTGACGGAAAAACACGTATAATCGTATCATACGCGGAAAATATCGATCTGGAGGAATTTCATGCTAAGTTCCTATTTGGCAATCGGTGAAATTACAAAGCCTCAGGGCGTGCGAGGCGAAGTAAAGCTTCGGCCGATCACCTGCGACCCGGGGCGTTTTGAAGGATTGGAGCAGGCGTTTTTTCGGAAAGGGAACGAATATGTGCCCTTTCGCATGCAGGTAACGCGCATGGCGCCCGATGCAGTGTTTCTCATGGTGGAGGGCGTTGCGGACCGGGATCAGGCGGAGAAGCTGCGCGGCGAAATGGTATATATCGATCGCGCGCATGCCGTGGAGTTGGATGAAGATTCCACGTTTCTGTGTGATTTGATGGGCTTGGTTGGTCGGGATGACGCCGGCAGAGAATTGGGGAAAATTGTGGATGTGATGCAGCCCGGCGGCAACGATGTGTATGTGTTTCAAGGGCCTTTGGGCGAAGTGCTGGTGCCTGCGCTGAAAAGCGTGGTAAAGAAGGTGGATTTGGAAGCGGGCGTGATGTTGCTGGACGCCAGGCGCTTGGACGAGGTGGCGGTATTCGATGAGGATTAAAGTGCTGACCATCTTTCCGGAAATGCTGCGCGCCATGCTGTCGGAAAGCATTCTGGGGCGCGCCATTCAGGGAGGAAAGCTGGATGTGGAATTGATCGACATCCGGCCCTATGCGGAAAACAAACACAAAAATACGGACGATTATCCCTTTGGCGGCGGCGCGGGCATGGTGATGCTGGCGCAGCCGATTGTGTCCGCCATGGAGGCCAACACCGGCCCGGACTTTCGCGGGCGGCGGATTTATATGTCCCCCAGAGGGCGTACGCTGACCCAGCAAATCGTGGAAGAATTGTCCCGGGAAGAGGAATTGGTGCTGCTGTGCGGGCATTACGAAGGCGTGGATCAACGGGCGCTGGATTTGTGCATTGACGAGGAACTATCCATTGGCGATTATGTGCTTACAGGGGGCGAGCTGGCGGCGCTGGTGGTGATTGATTCCGTATCCAGATTGCTTCCCGGCGTGTTGGGCAGCGCGGAATCCGCGCAGGACGAGAGCTTTACCACGGGCCTGTTGGAATATCCGCAATACACGCGCCCCAGGGAATTCCGGGGCATGGCGGTTCCGGAGGTGCTGCTGAACGGAAACCATGCGCACATTACAAAATGGAGAAGAGAGCAGGCGCTGGAAACCACGTTGCGCTACAGGCCGGAAATGTTGGAAAGCGCGCCGTTGGATCCGGCGGACAGAGCGTTCCTGCAGGAATTGCGAAAGCGAATGGAGAAGGCAAAGGAGGAAAAATCAATGGCGTCCAAAGTATATTTTACCAGCATGCGGACGGTGGGAAACGAAAATATTACCGCCAAATTGGTGCGCCTGTGCCGGGAGGCGGGCATAGAGAAAATTGATTTTCAGAACAAGTTTACCGCGGTCAAGATGCATTTTGGCGAACAGGGAAACCTGGCGTTTTTGCGGGCGGATTATGCCCGGTCGGTGGTGGATTTGATCAAATCGTTGGGCGGGAAACCCTTCGTTACGGATTGCTCCACGCTTTATG
>JAQXRL010000136.1 GCA_029218505.1 Eubacteriales bacterium
CAAGCTACCCCGCCACGGCCACTCTCTCCAGGTTTTTCCAGGGAAAAACCCGCGCCCGTGGCTGCCGTACACGCCGCCGGCCACGATTGGAATTCGAGGGCAAGCCCTCTCGTGCGCTCTCAAAGGCCTTTGGGGAAAAGCTTGCGATCTCCGGGCGATTTCCTGACGGAATCGGCGTTTTCCAATGCCCGCGCCTGCGGGATAATGCAAGTGGGCGGACACGCTGCCTGAAATGCTTCGGAATTTCCGGGCGGAAGACGGAACGGGAATGCATTTCTCCTGAAAGGCAGCACACCCGTTCAACCGGTGGCTTGACCAATCCCTATAGGGCTGGTCGCATTTCGCTTCGCAAATCCCGTTGGCGCCATGGACAGGAAAGGGTGGATGGCTGCGCAGATCCGCGTTTTTGTTTACAGAAGATGTTCAAACCGCCTGAACGCGTCTGCCATGGGAGTTTGGGACGAAACCACGCCGCCATGCACGCAGACAAGGCCCAGCGTGTCGGAAAGCGTCGTTGCGCCCAAAACGGAATGCGTCATCTCATACAACAGGATTCCGGAAACGCCTGCATCTTCCGATACCGCGCGCAGAAAGGCTTCGTTCATTTCCTTGCCTTGTTCCATGTACAGATGGATCCAAACCGGCTTGTTTTGTTGGGCGCAGCGCTGCTTTACGCCTTGAGAAAACATCGGATTGTAATGGTTGAAATGATAGTCCTTCAGCGTGATTTCATCCGCCAAATCCACGGCTTCCTGCCAATCGGGCAAAACCTTTGGCATGGCCCAAAAGGCCATCTGGTTGAATTCATGGCTGCAGCTGGGGTGTTCCCACGCCTCTCGCAGATGCAATTGCAGTTTTTTCCCTCGGGAATGGATGAGCGCCCTTGCTTCCCGAACAAAATCCAAGTAATAACTTCCCCGAACGCGCAGAATGTCCATGGGGTCATATGCGGCCGGATCCAGCGCCTTTCCAAACATTTCCTGGTAACGTTGGCGGATTGGTTCGTTCCAGCCGTATTGCGTCCAATCGCTGACCATGCCGGAATGGTTTTGCAGGCGCAAATCAATGCCGTCATATCCCATATCCAGCAGTTTTTCGATGAAAGAAAGCCAATATGCCCGAACTTGTTCGTATCCCTCGCAGGGAGTGCCTCGCAGAGCCTTTCGTTTGCCCCGGCCAAGGCAGATTACCGGCGTGCGCAGCCAGCCGTCTCCCCAGAAACCGCTGCCGTGCCAGTCAAATTCGAAACCAGCGCGCTGGAAGTCTTTTATATCCTTCGCGCTTTGCGCTACGTGGGGATTGCCTTCGTTTCCCCATGTGTGCGTTTCGCCTTCCGGGCATAAAGATTCGCGGACATACGCCGTGGCGGTGCTGGGAACTTCGCCTTGCGCACAGAAAAGACGAGCCATCGTTTGGGGAATGATGGGAAGGGACGGACCGCGTTCCAACACCACGGCAACATACTTTTGCGAAATATTCAGTCCGCGGAGACAGACGTTCAATACGCGAATCGGCCCGTCTCCCAGCGCAAAACCGTCCATTCCCTGCACGGACTTCCGACAAACGCTCTTTTCTACCAGGGGGGTCTGCTGCAACCGCGTATAGACGCCGTTATCGTTGCTAACATAAATTGCGAATTCCATTTCGGCATTTGCCAGACCGTCTTCCTGACGGGCGATTTCCTCCCGGGAAAAGGGGCCGCAACGCTGCGATACCGCGTCCAGCAGGTATTCCAGTTCGATACATGTGATGGGCGCGTTCTCGTTTTGTGCATCGTAGGGAAATCGTGCCACCGCATATTCGGGGTGCTCCGACAAAAATGCGCCATATCCTGTCTGCGTGCCGCCAACATCCTCCGTTCCCATGGCATAGGGCGCAATGGGCGCGCCATGCGCCACGCTGCGTCCGCCGCCCATTTCATAGGGCTTGAATACGGCATATGCTTCCTTCCCTTGCCGGTGAATGGCTTCCAGAAACAGCGCGTTGCCGTCCCCTACGCTGCGAATGTTTTGCACGGCATGGTTTCCGCATCGATTGTCTTCCGGAAGCAATGCATTCCATGGGGAGGAAAACATGGGATATCCTTCGTTCGTAACCACGCAATACACTCGCCGGCATTTTATGAAAGCGGTGCTTGCGGCAACTTCCTGGCGAATGACTTCCGGCGTGAAGTTTTCTTCCATTGAGATTTGCGGAAAAATATCGATTACAGGCGCAACTTCCTTCTTCATCGTTGAGTTCCCTTTCTCTGCACTCGTTTTGCCTCATGATGCGGTGTGTTCAAACATGAACACGGGTGGCGCTTCCGGAATCGCGCCACCCTTAGAATTGCTATGTCACTTTTCGTGCGTTGGAATTATTCCGCGCTCTGATAACGATCGTAGATGGCCTGCTTGATCTGTACAAACTCGTCCAGACCGCGATCCTTCAGGCCCTGAATATATGCGGCGAAGTTTTCTTCCGTCAGTTCGAGTTCGCCGTTGATGAACTTCGCGGTCATCTGATCCATATAGGCGTCAATGTCCGTGTCCAGCTGCGCGATACGCGTGTTCTCCTCTTCCGTGGTCATGACGAAATCCGGATAAGAATGCGTATAATACTCCAGGCCGGCGTTCAGGGTGTCGTTTGTCAGGATTACCTGGGTCTTGTTCAGCAGGGTATAGAAGTTCATGGGGATGGGATCGCCGTTCTCGTTAAAGGCGTCTTCGTAGACCATGGGCGTGTTGTTGTAAGGCAGACGCATGGTAGCGGCCTTCTGAATGCGGAAGTTGTTGTAGGAAGTATACTTTTCCTTGTCGAAGTGTACGTTCATGCAAGCATAGCCTTCGTCATTCAAAACCCATTCCCAGCCGTTGTCTTCATCCATTTCGCCCAATTCCGGACCATACTGGATGACGATTTCGCCTTCGATGGTGTAGAGCCAGTCTGCGAACTTGACCAGAGAGATCGGATCTTCACACTGGTTGGAAATGCAGATGGAGTAGGCCAGGTTCATGGTCTTGGCCGGCCAAATCTTGGTGTCGTTGACTTCGGAAGTAACCGGCGGGATCATGGTGTACTGGGAATAATCTTCCTCGTTGGGCATCAGGGTCCAGTTGGCGCCCCAAGTGGAGAAGAAGCCGTAGGTCAGGCTGGATTCCTTGGCGACCAGCTGATCTTCCGTCTGAGAGAAGAATTCGGGATCGATGCAGCCGGCTTCCCAAAGCCTGTGCATGAACTGCAAGAACGCATAATAGTTTTCATGGGCCGGAACATAGAACACTTCTTCGCCCGCAGCTGCTTCTTCGTCAATATCCCACAGGTTGTTGGCAAAGCCGAAAGCCGCCAGCATATAATACTTGTTCCATTCGCCTTCGTAACGGCCGCCGAACGCAATTTCATTGGAGGGGTCGCCGTCGCCGTCAGCATCTTGCTCCGTGATGGCTACCAGGACGTTGTACAAATCCTCGGTTGTTTCCGGAATTTCCAAACCAAGGTTTTCCAACCACTGAACATTCATGTAGGGGCGTTGACGGGTCAGGTCGCGCAGCAACATGTCGGCCTTGGGGATGCAGTAAATTGCTCCGTCCGGCGTGGTAACGGCTTTGCGGATGTCCGGATAGTTGTCAAACACGCTCTGAATGTGGGGAGCATATTCCGCAATCAGATCCGTCAGATCCAGGAAAAAGTCCGAACCGTAGGTTACAACGTGCTTTGCTTCCAGGCCGTTCAGGAAGATATCCGGAACGGTATCCGCCTGGAACGCCAAATTCAGCTTCTCTTCCCAGATGGTGTCGTCCACACAGGTGAATTCGAAGTCGATGCCCAGGTTGTCTCGAATCCAATCGAAGCACCACATGTCTTCCCAGTCCACGCTGTCCGAAGCCTTTTTGGCCATAACGGTGAATACCTTGGTTTCGCTGCAAATCGGCTTTTCGTCCGTGGTATAGAATTTTCCGGAACCGCCGTCATGGTATTCGCCCGCTGCCATTGCGCTAAAACTGCAAAGCAGCATTACGGAGAGCACCAATGAAAGAACACGCATCGCTTTTTTCATGAATTTATCCTCCTTTTTCAATTCCCTTTAAGGGTATACAAATCATGTCAGTTCCGTAAAGGGATCTCCGGTTATCCCTTTACGGCGCCGACCATGATGCCCTTCACAAAGTAGCGTTGCAGGAACGGATATACGCACAGAATTGGCGCCGTAGAGACGACAATCAGGCAGTATTTCATAATCATTGCCATCTTTTGCCGTTCTGCAATACGCAGCATTTCGTCCGTGTCTGCGCTGCCCATCATGTCTGCCAACTGGTTCAGCAACAGAACTTCACGAAGGAAGATTTGCAGCGTCATCTTGTTGCGATCCGTCAGATAAATCATCGCGTTGAAATAGCTGTTCCAATGGCCAACCGCATAATACAGGGCCATTACCGCGATAATTGGCAAGGACAACGGCAGAATCACGCGAATGAACAATCCTGCATCGGAACAACCATCCAAAAATCCTGCTTCCTGCAATTCGAAGGGGATGTTGTTGGAAAAATATGTGCGCGTGATAATGACATTGTACATGGAAATTGCGCCCAGCACCAACATGACGGCCCGGGTGTCCAACAATCCCAGGTTCTTTACCGTAATGTATGTGGGAATGAGTCCGCCGCTGAAATACATTGTAAACGCGAAGAACATCGTGAATACATTGCGTCCGATCAAATCCTTGCGGGACAGCGCATAGGCGGTCAATAGCGTCAGGGACAGGTTAATTGCCGTGCCGACAATCGTATAAAAAATCGTATTGGCATAACCGACCCAGATCATTTCGTATTCCAGAACGCTTTTGTATCCTTCCAGCGTGATTCCCTTTGGCAACAGCCAAACTTCTCCGCTGTTTACCAGGATTGGATCGCTGATAGAGGCGCTGACGACGAAAATCAATGGATACAGAACGATCAATACCACCAGCGTCAGCAAGGCATAATTTACGACATCGAAAACTTTATCGCCGTTCATTTTGTGGGCGCTGACTTTTTTTCCTCCCATGCTTCTTTCCTCCCTTACCACAGACTGGTGTCTGACAAGCGCTTGGAAATGCTGTTCACAATCAGCAACAAAAGGAAATTTACCACCGTGTTGGAAAGGCCGACGGCAGACGCGAAACTAAACTGCGCTTGCTGCAAACCCATCTTGTAGACATACGTAGAAATGATTTCGGAAGTTTCCAAATTCAAGGAATTCTGCATCAGGAAGGTCTTTTCATAGCCGATATTGAGCAGCTGGCCGCAGCGCAGCAGCAGGCAAATGACGATGGTAGGGCGGATGCCCGGCAAGTTTACATGCCAGATGCGCTGCAAACGGTTGGCTCCGTCAATTTGCGCGGCTTCATGCAGCGCAACGTCGATGCCCGCCAATGCGGACAAATACAAAATTGCGTCCCAGCCCATATGCTGCCATAATCCGGACAGGCAGTACAGCCATGGGAATGCGCTGGCCTTGGACATAAAATCTATGGGTTGGCCGCCAAGCAAAACGATCAGCTTGTTCACAGGGCCTGTTACCGGCGACAGGAATGCCGTCAACATACCCACCATAACAACGGTGGAAATGAAATGCGGAGCATACGTCAGGTTCTGCGCCAGCTTCTTAAAACGATAATTTCCCACCTCGTTGAGGCTCAGAGCCAGGAGGATGGGCAACGGAAAGCCAAGCACCAAGGTCATCAAACTGAGCACCACGGTGTTTTTTACCAGCTGTCCAAATTGAAAAGAGGTAACAAATGTCTTGAAATGCTTCAAACCAACCCATTCGCTGCCCCAAATACCTGCGCGAGCCCGATAATCCTTAAAAGCAATTTGCACGCCAACCATCGGGACATAGTGGAACAGAACAAAATAGATGACGGCCGGCAAAAGAAATAAGTATAGCTGCCAACTGCGCAGGATTTTCTTTCTGCGTTGTTCTGCGCGTTGCACTTTCATTTTTTGCAAAAACTCCGGACTTAATGTTTGCATTTGCTCACGCTCCCCGATTTGTTTTTTTTTTAGAAGAAATGCTGTTTATGTGATTTCTAGTATTATATCATATATATTTTGCATATTGCAAGCGGAATCCTGGATAAATGTGCATACTTTTATGAATAATTTATGAAGTTTCGATATAATTCAAGGGGGATGCTGTATGAACAACCGGATTCTTTGGAAAGTTTATCCATAGATTTGCGAATAACGAATATATTTTGATCCATTCATAAGAAAACGCAAGAATGCCCCCCGCGAAGCCGGGGGGTGCATGTGCAGGAAAAGCCCTAGAATACCAGCAGCGCTCTCGCAGGCGCATGGACGGTCTGTCCTCTGCGCAGGTTTGTTGCTTGCCGCCCATGAAAGACGGGTCCTCCTCTTCCTTGCCACCCTTGAAAGAGTGATCGTCTTTTCCAAACATCGTCATCTGATCTCCCAACTTCCCTTCGTGCAGCTGGTGTCGGATGTGCTTTGCAATCTGTTGTTTGTTCTTCAATGCAAGGACAAAAGGTGGGGTTCCGGTATCGGGAGGTATTCGGTCGTTTGCTTTTCGTGATGCAGTTGCCAGACCGCAGCTCCATGATCGCAAAAGGAGTTTCTGTTTCATATTCACCGCTTAAGCTGCATCGCCCCCCACGCTTTGCGCGGGGGTTTCTTGACAACAAAAAAGCAGAGGATTTATCCTCTGCTTTTTTGTGTTTCTATTAACGCTTGCCGCGGCTCAGCTTGGGCAACAGCACCAATACTGCTCCGGCTGCCAAAATCACGCCGAACAAGGCAATCTTGGATGCGCTGTTATCAAACGTCTTGGGAACCGTTTCCTCATCGTCAGCCGTAGCTGTCGCGGTGGGCTCGGTGCTGGGCTCGGTGCTGGGCTCAGTGGTGGGCTCGGTGCTGGGCTTCGCTGTGGGCTCGGTGCTGGGCTTCGCTGTGGGCTCGGTGCTGGGCTTCGCAGTGGGCTCAGTGCTGGGCTCCGGGTTTATGACGACATCGATGCT
>JAQXRL010000137.1 GCA_029218505.1 Eubacteriales bacterium
CATGTTGCCGGAGCTTTAACTTGTCCAAAAAGGCTTTTGGACATGCTGGTGGACAGGGAAGCAAACTTTCCCGCCGCGGCCACCCCTGCCAGATTTTGCTGAAACCCTGCGGATTCCGGCCGCAGAATCTGCAAGGAGGCGTAATTTTCGAAAAATCCGTTCCGTGGCCGCCGTACACGCCCCGACCGCGATTGCAACGCAAAAAAGGCCGCAGCCCTCTCGCACTTTCCCGGGGTTTTCGACAGACAAGGCTCCGGCATGTTGCCGGAGCCTCAGCTTAATCCGCGGCAGTCAGGGAATCCAGCTTGCAAAAGCCGCCTTTTCCGTTCAGATTTTTGATATACGCCCAATCGCCGCGGGTGCGCAACACCACGACAAACTGGTTTTCGGACAAGGACCCCAGTCGCTTTGCGTCGGACGAGGGATAGCGGTATACCTTTGCAGAAGATTCGCTGCAATAATAAATGGTATCTTCCTTCACCGCGCCGTAGCTTTCCAAAAAACCGTCGTATACATATCCTTCCAATCCGTTGGATATGCGCACGAGACTGTTGGAACCGATTTTCTTTCCCAAGTAAAAAACCTTGGTGCCGGATTTGAGCGAGGTGATAATCTCGCGATCCGCATTGCGGACGCGAGCGCCATCCACGGTGACGTTCAGGATTTTGACATTGCCGCTGGCCAAGGCGTAAATTGGCAGCAGCAATGCCGCAACCAATATCGCACACAGCGTGGCGCGAAGGATCTTGGACATCATGAGACTCACACTCCATCCTCTTATTCCGTGAAAGGCGTTTGTTTGGTGCTTTCGCTTCCATTATAACACATTGTATAGACGCAAAATCGACCAAAACCGTTGCAAATTTTTGCCAATTAATTAAAATAAACCAATTCCTGCTTCATGGGATCTGCCGCGCACACGTTCTGCGCCACCAGGATAATGGCGTCGCGCCCGTGAATCTGGCTGTAGGCCTTTTCCGCCTTGGCGGTAACGGAGATCCACGCTTCCTTGGCGGGCATTGGGCCATCCCATTTGCACACAAAGCCGATGCCGCGAATGTCCTCGGCGCAGCAAGTCATGGCATAGCGGCCAAACACAAAGCATTTTTTGGGAGAACCTTTGGGGAAAAACGCCTTGCCGTGCAGCAACAGCGTCTTGCCGTCGTAGCGGCCGGGGTTCTCCATTGCGTCAATGTACCACACGCCAAATTGATCGTCTTCAATGACGATAGGATTGGCCGACATATCATAGGGCAAATCCTCGTCGCTCACGCCATCGTCCATGGAACCGTCATTGTTTTCAAAGTAAATGCGGCATGTGTTGTTTAATGCCAGCGTCCTGCGGCGATAAAGCCCCTTGGGGGTTTCGTCGTTGCAGCGGTTGAAGACCACCAGATCCGCTTCCCGCAATCCGTCGGACATGATCTTCTGCATGTTCTTCAGATAAAGGTCAAACGTGCTGGCGTCCACCAGCGTAACCACCTGCGCCAAATCCCACATTTCCGGCTTGGGCGCGTTGTAAAGCGCTTGAAACATCCATGTGGCGTTGTATTCGATGATGATGCGTTCCGGTTCATATTTGGCGTCCAATTCGTTCAAAATGCCGTCTTCCATTTGCTGAACGGATTCCACCGCTGCAATTACGGAATTGCTGGACTGCACCAGCTTCGCATCATATTCATCTTCGCCCTCTTCGCACATGAGAATCAGCGTGCGTTCACCCTCGCTGAAGCCTTCGTCGCCCAGCATTTCGTTGATGAAACGCGTCTTTCCGCTTTCCAGAAATCCCGTTACAATGTAAACCGGGACGTTCACTTCGGGATCTCTCATAGGCCAAACAGCTCCTTGATCGCGTCTTCATGCAGTTCCGCGCCAATTACGCACAATCTGCCGGTGTAGTCCGGAGAGCTTTCCCGGATTTCGTATTCCCCTGGCACATAGTCAAATTGCAGCCAGCCGCCGTTTGTCAATGGCAAAATGCCCTTTGCCCGCAGCACGGCGCCGAATTTCTCTTCGTCCTCCAATTGCTTCAGCGCGTTTTCCAACGCCGCCTTCTCGAAACGTTTGGCCGTCTCTACGCCAATATTCTCAAAGACTTCATCTGCATCGTGGTCGTGGTGGTGTTCGCCGTG
>JAQXRL010000138.1 GCA_029218505.1 Eubacteriales bacterium
GCCGGCCACGATGGGAATTCGAGCGGCCCCAGGCCCTCTCGTGCTCGCCCTGCGTTTTTCGACCGTCTGTATCCTCCGGCTTTGCCGGGGGATATTTGTTTTCTTCCGACAGTTCTGTTCTGATGCACGAAAGTGGATGGACGGCGTGCCGGCATCGTTGCCTGTAGAAGAAGAGAATGCGCCGGCCTGTGTTGGATCAGGGAACATTTGGGAAACCGTTCTGAAATGGAAATGATGCATTGAAAATTATCTAACAAAGGAAAAAAAGTAGATTTTTGCACACTGTGGGAAAATTGAAACAACGGAATTGAGAAAATCGGCATGGCAATGAAGAAGACTGGTTCTGTACATGCTTCCGCACGAATGCTATCATGTTGGAAAAAAGGAAGGATGAGACCTGTGGGGAAGAAAGGCTTCGGAAGCAAAGCAGATGGCGGCATGCGAAGAAAGCTGCCGAAGAATTGGCAGTTGCTTGTAATCTTTGCGCTGCCGTTTCTGTATTATGTTCTTTTTCACTATGTACCAATGTATGGAATTGTGATTGCGTTTGAAAAGTACAGCGCTCGAAAAGGCGTATTTGGCAGCAGCTGGGTCGGATTCAAATACTTTCAGAAATTTTTGGGGGATCCTTATTTCTATAAATTGGTGCGAAACACACTCATGCTCAACCTGATGACGTTGATCTTCGGCTTTCCAATGCCGATTTTGTTTGCGCTGCTCTTGAACGAGATACCGAACGAGCGCTATAAGCGCTTTGTACAGACGGTAAGCTACATGCCTCATTTTATCTCTGCGGTCGTTTTGTGCGGCATGGTGGTGAAATTTTGCGAGGTCAAGGGACTGATTAACGATATTGTGGAAGCGCTTGGCGGAACACGGGTGGGTTTTTTGCAGGATCCAAAGTATTTCCGGACGATTTTTGTGCTGCAACACATTTGGAAGTCCATGGGTTGGAACGCAATTATCTATATTGCCGCATTGATGAATGTCAGCCCGGAACTGTATGAAAGCGCGGATATAGAGGGCGCGAATCGCCTTCAGAAGATATACCATATCACATTGCCGTGCATCGCGCCCACGATCATTACGATGCTGATTCTGCGCATTGGAAATCTGATGAACCTTGGGCATGAATACGTAATGCTTTTGTACAACCCCATGTTGTACGAAACCGCCGATATTATTTCGACATATGTATACCGGCGGGGATTGATCAGCGGGGAATACAGTTATGCCACGGCGGTTGGCCTGGTGAATTCTTTGGTCTCGCTTTTGCTCGTGACGTCCGCGAACGCGCTCAGCCGCCGCCTGACCGAGACCAGTCTTTGGTAAAGGAGAAATTTGCATGAACAAGACGGAAATAAAGCGCCACAGACTGAGTGGCTTTGACCTTTTCAATTATGCCTTGATGGCGCTGATCGTGGTGGTCATGCTGTACCCGTTGTACTATGTGATTGTGATCTCTATCAGCGACAGCATGCAAGTTGCAAAAGGACGCGTGCATTGGTATCCGGTGGGGGTTGATTTTGCGGCATACAGGCGAATTTTTTCCAATGAACAGTTTATGCGTTCTTTCCTGAACACACTGCTGTATACGGGCGTGGGAACCGTTATCAATCTGGTCATGTCCATGCTGTGCGCATATCCGCTTTCCCGCAAGGATTTTCCGATGAATCGCTTTTTTTCGCTGATGATCATTTTTACGATGTACTTCAGCGGAGGCATGATTCCCATGTACATTCTCGTGATGAATCTGGGCATGATCGATACAATGTGGGCGCTGGTCATTCCGGGTGCGATCAGCACCTACAACGTGCTGGTGATGCGGACATTCTTCCTGAACATTCCGGAAGCGCTGCATGAGGCTGCGGAAATTGACGGAGCAAGCGAGTTCCGGAAAATTCTGTCCCTGGTCTTGCCGCTCTCTTTGCCGATTATGGCTACGATGACGCTGTTCTATGCGGTGGATCATTGGAATTCCTGGTTCAACGCGATGATCTATCTGAATACGAATTCGAAATATCCGGTGCAGTTAATGGTTCGCAATTTGGTCATCGAACAAGGATACGGCCAATATTACTACGCCGGCATGGAAAACGGCGAAGCAGAGGTTGCCGCGACAACAATTCAATATGCGGGAATTGTCGTTGCAACGCTGCCAATTCTGATCCTCTATCCCGCATTGCAGAAATATTTCGTAAAGGGGGTAATGATCGGCTCTGTCAAGGGATAATGCGGGGTTGATGGTTGATTTCCGAGGTTTTGTATGTTAAAATTGCAAGGGGGTAAATGTCCATGAAAAGGTTTGTTTGTCTGTTTGCCGCGTTGTGCCTGCTGCTCGGCGCGTGTTCTGCGTTTGCGCAGGAAGATTTGCCCTATGCGGGCACGACGGTAACATGGTTGCAGCGCGATTGCGCAGTCATGGCCTTTGACATCAATTCCATGGCGATTCAGGAAGTCGAAAAGGCCACGGGTATTACGATTGAATTCATGCTGGTGGCGGATACGGATTGGAACTCAAAGGTCAATACGCTGCTCGCGGCGAACAACATTCCTGATATTACACAGATGCAATTTGATCAGGTGAACCGATATGCCCGCGACGGAATGTTTGTGAACCTGTCCGATGCCATCCAGGACGGCAAATTGCCGAATTATGCCGCGACGGTGGAGTGTGCAGGCAGCGCAATGGATTATTACAAGGTGGATGGCGAATTATACAGCTTCCAGCAAATCTGGGAGGTTGGATTGCCGAATGGCGCCGTGCCTTATATCCGGGGCGATGTGTTGGATGAGCTTGGTTTGGAAATCCCCACGAGCTTTGACGAACTATATGAAGTGCTGAAGGCCATCAAAGCATATGATCCGGAAAATTATCCATGGGTTACGCGTTGGTCGGATCTGCAAATTGCCTATAGCTACGGCGTCGGTGGATTGTGCTATTACGATCATGACACAAACCGCTATGTCAGTGGATATACGGACGTGGAACGTTACACCAATTATCTGGAATACTGCAACAAATTGTACAGCGAAGGCCTGATTGACCCGGACTTTTTGACCACAACCAGCGCGGACTGGCAGGAAGCCTGCAAGAACGGTACTTGCTATTTTACATTCAACAACTGCGTGTTCCTGAACCAGTTTAACACGGCGCTGCAGGTGGATCAACCGGATGCATATTGGGAGCCGATGTATACGCTGGAAAATCCTTGGGGAGAAAAGCGGGGGCTTTGGAGCG
>JAQXRL010000139.1 GCA_029218505.1 Eubacteriales bacterium
CTCCGTGGTGCGGCTTGCGGAAACGCCGTTCCGGGAAAGCATCGGCATCGTTGGTATGAATGTACCGGCGATGCCGGTGTTTTGCATTGCTGCAGCCGGTATCGCAAATTCCCGGATGAGTTCAGCGGTGGGGTTCCGCACCTACCTATGCAAAACCCGCTTCGTCCAGGTACTGCGCGCAAAGCCACAGAATACCAAACCGCGTCCTTGCAGGTGTTTGGACGCTCATTTCTCACTTGCCGCCCTTCCGTAGAGCACATTTTCCCAAGCGTCGTCGTATAATCTCCCGCGTATCTTCCATGGATGGCGGATGCATGCTGTGCTCTTTCTTTTCTGCTGTATTTTTGCAATGCTTTCCGCGCCAGAACTCCCGTTCTCTGCACCTTCGTCTTTCCAAACCGCCCATAGATCATCAGGCTGTTTTTTCCCTTTCTCTCCCTCGCAGAATCACACGCTTCGTTTCGCAGTTTCCTTCGAGGAAATCCATCGCCCCGGCGAAACCAGGGATCTTGCCGCCCTGACGCGCGGAATTACCGCGCTCTTCCGCCGTTTTTTCGAAGGACAGAATGGCGCCGTCCGCGGTTCAACGTGCCTTGGGGCACATCCGATGCGAACCTGCCAATCTCCTTTGCGGAAAAACAAACACGGCGATATAGGGCGGTGTTCAGAAAACAGCGAATCCTCCGCATGGCTGCAATCATACGAAGGACTGTTTTTCACACATACAGCAAACTATGCAGTTTTTCTGCTGACGGAACGTGAAGCTCGGCAGGACGCACGATACTCCCGACAGGAGAGTATAGAAAGTGCGCTCTTTTGTCCGGAAAGCATTGCACAGAGCCCCGGCAAGCTGGAATTTGTCTGCGTCATTTGGCGTTTTTATATGAAATCATTATATGACTGGGTGCAAATAAAACAGCAGAAAGAATCAGAAGGATAGACCTGCTCATAATTCCACTGAACAAAAACAAAACAGATGGAATAATAGAGAGTGCCATTGCTCTGAACATCCTGTTCTTCTTGAAAAAAATAACCCAAACCGTACAATATAGGATTGCCAAAACCGTATCTACAAGAAGATATATGGCAAATGCCTCATCAGACCACCAGCCAAACCAAGTTCCTGGTATGTTGAGGATCATAAATCCAAAGCAGCCGAATCTCCCGATTTGTTCGATCATCTCAACACTCTTATTGTTCCATTTGTTCTGAAAGCCATCTTTCCATTTCATCGCAAAGAGAATATTTGGTATCATAATCACTGCGACAAAAATCAAGCCAAAGATATTGAAGCATTCCATATTGTTCCTCCCCCAAATTCGGATTTGTATATCTTGCCGGCTCCATATTATCATAGAACAGGATAAGATACAAGAGCAGCCACAGCAGTGCAAACTGCTGTGGCTGTTCACGGTTTTACGACCACCGCCCCATGCGCCGCGTTTGTTTTTCGACTTTTTGGGACAGACGTTTCGTTTTCCCCGGCAAGCACAAGGTTGCGTCCCTTAACTTTGGAAATTGATGTCAATGTTTTCCTCCTGCAAATCCGGCGTAGGAAACATCAAAGGCGGCAGGCAGGACATGGCGCAAGTATTGGTCAAAATCGATCGCGCATAGGGGAACAATTGATAAAAGGATTCCACGTGCACCCTGCGCTTGTCCGGCGCCTCCACCAAGAAGACCCCGCGCAAACGCACCGTGAGATATAGCGGCGTATCCGCATCCGCATCGCCAATTTCCAGCGCCAATTCTCCCACGCAACGCTTGTCGTCGCCCTTGGGATACTTTACCTGATAGCGAAACCGGTTTTTCAGTTGCAGCTTTGCCTGCGGCAACTTCATGCTGTTTCGCAAGACAATTTCGTCCACCACATATCTTTCCAGCTTCACCACGCGCATACCCAGTGCCTCCGCTTCAACTTGTTTTTTCCGTGCGTATCCCCAATGTCGTTTCCACAAGCGCGGCCAACACGGCAAAACATTTCCCTTGTATTTATATTATACCGGATTTTCGCCAAGAATTCAAGTGCGATCGCCGGTCCGCGAATGTCAGACACATTACCGTCATATCGTCCGCCCTGCTTCCCCTGCGCGCCTCTGCTTCCCGCAGGATTGCATTCGCAATTTCCGTTGGCGCCAATCCTTCGTGCGCCGCCAACATGGACTCCAACGCTCCTGCGTCCCCCACTGCGTCCTCCACGCCATCGGAAAACAGCAAAATCGTATCTCCTGGGCAAAGGTCCACGCTTTCCTCGCTGGGGCGTACCTTTTCCAAAATTCCCAGAGGAAGCCTTCCTCCTTCAATCGAACGCACCCTGCCTTCCCGCAAAATCAGGGAACGGCATGCCGCCAGCTTGGAAAATGTCGCGCGCCCCGCCGCCAAGTCGATCAGACATAAGTCCACCGTGGCAAACATATCTTCGCCGCTTCTGGCCAGCATCAATTCGTTTACGGTTTCCAGCGCCAGTCCGCGATCCACGCCCGCGGAAAGAAAGCGCCACAATAATCGAAGCGTCCTGGCGCTTTCCCGTGCAGCCGCCTCGCCGGAACCCATGCCATCGGAAAGCATCACGGCCAACGTGTTGGCATCCAACGCCCGAACCGCGTGGCTGTCTCCGCTGGGCATGCCCGGAATCCCGGAAATGCATCCCGCTCCAGATTCTACCGCCAACGCCGGCAGCCGTACAAATCTGCGCTCCGTGGTCTCATCGTCTCTACGGGAAATATCCGGCACATACTTTCGCCCAAACGCTTCCGTAAGACATCTTCCCGCCGTTTCCTCCAATTCTTTCGTCCAAACCTCGCGCTTCAGCGTCACGGAAAGTTCCATGCGTTCTCCCCGAAGGGCCAGCACCGTCGCCGCAATGCCCGCGCTGTCCAATGCCGCGGCCGCCAGCGCCGCATGCCTTCCCCGCACCTTTAGCGGCTTGGCCTGAGCATCCGCCAAACCGGTCAGCAACGTTCGCGCCTGCAAAAACTGTGCGGAAATCAGCCGGTTTACGGCTCCCCGCTTCAATTCCTGGGTGCGTTTTCGGGAAAACTCCTCCAACATGCCGCCCAGCCGGTCCGGAATCGCCCTTCCCCTTTTGCATATGCGCAACACCTCCGGCGGCGTCTCCTCCGCCATGGACGGAAGACCGCCGCTTTCCACGGCCTCGGAAACCAACTGGCACAAGAAACGCACTGCCCGATTGTCGTCGCCCAGCCAGCACTGCTCGTATCCAGAACATCCCGCGCAAAGAATTCCGCGCATTTTCGCCAACAACGCCTGTTCGTCCGGAACCTCCGTATTCTCCCGATAGCCTTCCGCCATTTCCCCAAACGCGGCGCTCATGGCGCGCAATCGCCGCTCTGTCTCCCGCCGCAATCCGGCAGCCAAAGCGTCCGCGTCGCAGCCATCCGCACCCGGATACACCCATTGCACCAAATGCCGCAAGAATTTCTCCGGCGCCGCCAGCAACAAGCCCATCGCAATCAGCGCGCACATCGGAGCGGGAGCGTTTTCCGCCGCATACAACCAGACCAGCGTCGCGCCGATGGTCAATCCGATTCCTCGCAGGACTCTGCCTTGCCACCCCTGCCGCGTCCAGGCCAGTCCGGATATCGCGCCGGCCAACGCCATTGCCGCCAAATTTGCCGCCTGCGCGCCGCCTACGCACCTTGCCGCGCCCAACAGTACGCCCGCCGCGGCTCCGGCTCCGCACCCCACCGTCGCCAGCATGCCTGTTCCAAAAAACGCCGCCACATCTGCCGCGAACGCCGAAACGCCGTTCAATCCAACGATGCAGCCGCACGCCAGAAGCATCAGGGAAATTCTCTCTTTGGGAAAGAGTTTCGACCGTTCCCATCGAAGTCGCGGCAGCGCAAGAAACGCGCTCGCCGCCGTGGCGGCTACAATGGCGGCGACCAGCGCCATTGCGGAATCCAGGGGTTTCCCGTCCGCCGCAAGCAGTCCGGGAAGCAATACGCCCATTCCCGCCAACAAACCGGCGACCGCCTCTTCCGCCACGGAAATTCTGATCCGAATTCCCTTGAATTCTATTCGCCGCAGCAAATCCCAGCCCAAAAACCCTGTCAATACCACAGCGCAGCTCACAGGCGCAGACAATCCTGCAAAGCTCGCTTCCGCGCCCAGCGTGCCCAGGGCGCAGCCCACAATCAGCCCGGGCAAGCTTTCCCCGCAAATCAACGCCGCCGCAAAAAATCCTGCCGCAAGGGGCGAAAGACCCAGCATTAGCCTTGCCCGCGCCAGCAGAAACATGACAAGCCCCACGGCAAATGATCGCGATACATTCTTCCAGTCAATCGCGATGGCGGCGAGCCTGCGCGCTTCGGAACGCATTTCATGCAGCATACAAACCCCTCCACATACAGTGTGGAAATATGTATGCGATGTTTTCTTTCGCAATTCTGTTCAAAAAACGATATTTCATGGATAATCCGGGAAAATGCGGGCAATGCTATTCACATCCTGCCAGAAACGGCAAAGAAAGGAATGATTTTCATGCTTGACCGCACTTCTCTGGTAATCACCATCATCGGCGCGATAAACTGGCTGCTGGTGGGCATTTTCCAATTCGACCTGGTAGCCTATATCTGCGGTGGTCCCACCGCCGTCGTCAGCCGGATCGTTTACACCATCGTGGGCATCGCGGGCCTATGGTGCATTTCTCTGTTGTTCCGCGAGCGCGTTCCTTCCAGGGACGGCGAATAAGCGCTGCCTGTACGAAAGCTGCCCGCGCATCAGGAGACTTCGCTTGATGCTTGTTCTCGAAACAGCAAAAACAGCGATCAAAACCGTCTCCTCCGCACAGAAAACAGGCCGCCATGGCGGCCTGTTTTTCATGGGAAATATTTTGAAATTTCCCTTGACGAACAAAGAAAAATAGAGTATTGTTACAAAAGGCATACAGCGGAGGTGGCATGATGATTTTTTTGGGAATCTGCGGCGCCAGCGGATCTGGCAAAAGCACTCTGGCCGAAGAACTCATGCGGGATGTTGGCATTTCGGGCGTCATCTTGCAACAGGACGCCTATTATCTGGATCACTCCGATCTTTCTTTTGAAGATCGCGCAAAACTCAATTACGACGAACCCGCTATCTTTGATCACGATTTGCTATATGCGGATGTCTCCGCCCTGCTCTCTGGCAAGCCCATTTGCCGCAAGGCATACGATTTTTCCCTGCACCAGCGCTGTGACACCGGCGAAACAATCTATCCGGCCAATTTGCTCATTCTGGAAGGCATTCATGCCTTTTACGACCCGCGGCTGTTGGAAAAGATGTTTCTGAAGCTCTATATCAACGTGGAACCGGACGTTTGCCTTTTGCGCCGCATCCATCGGGACATTCAGCAGCGCGGTCGGGATATCGACAGCATCGCAACCCAATATCTCACCACCGTAAAACCCATGTATGATCGATATATTCGCAATTACATTCATGAAGCAGACGTCGTGGTAATGCGCGGCGGCAAAAACGCACGGATTGTCGAAATCCTGGCGGGATATCTGCGCAGCGAATTGATGAAACGCTCAACGGCTTCGAATGGTTGAGGCGATCTGACCTTCAGCATTATCCCCTGGCAAAGCCGGTGGCATGTGCGGGCTGCCGCCAGCGCCATCTCAGGCGCATAGACATGGTCTATTTTGCTCCTTGTTTCGCCAAAAAGGTCGCCTTCCTTCTCCAGCATCGCCGGAATTCTCGTTCTCCTGTGCTTGAATTTCAAATCCCGGATTGCTCATGGGCATCGGACTGCTCTTCCCTTTCCGGTACCCATTGACGCCGCACCCTTCGGCAGCATCCCCGCCATGCAGTTGCTTGGGATCTTTCCCGCCGCTTCTCTTCTTTCACGGAAGAATCCCTTTCTCTATGCTGCGGCGCAAACACTGCACGACATTTGCAATTTCGTCTCATCTGCGCGAAGCTCTTCTTTTCATTCGCCATTGCGATGCCCTCCTGTCCTTTCATGCTCGCCGCGCAAGTTTTTCCGATCCCCGCGCCTTGTCCGAGGGCGCTGCATACAAAAAACTGGCGCTTCTCCCCGGAAGCCGCCAGTTTTTGCTCTATCCATTTGTTTGCGGGCGATGGAAAAATCATGCATTTTGCAAGACAATCTGCGGAAGTGATCCGATTTCCCGGATCTCATATTCCACATGCAAGCCTTCCGGCAACGTTTTTTCCGCCGCATTGTACCAACACATATCGATGCCTGCCGCGTTTGCCGCGCGTACATCGCTGGAAGGACTATCCCCCGCCATGATTACATCCTTGGGCGACAGGCCTCCCAACTTCTCCAG
>JAQXRL010000140.1 GCA_029218505.1 Eubacteriales bacterium
TCCAGATCTCCGTACCCATGGTTTCCCACCGCACTGTGCATTCCGGAAACGTATTGGCAATGCCCGCCCAACGCCAAGGCCCAGTCGATCGCATGAATGGCTACCCACGGAATCAATCCGCCAAATCTTTGCCGGTCCCGAAAAAAATCCGGACGTTCGCCCAAACGATAGCTCTTCTGGCCATGAACCATGCGCACATCGCCGATTTCGCCCGCGCGAATTGCCTGCTGAACCGCCAAAAACCAGCTGCAGTAACGCAATGAAAACATGCCGCCCAACGCCTTTCCTGATGCGTTCCAGGCAGCCCGCAGGGAATCCAAGTCCGAAAGATCCGTCGCCAGAGGTTTTTCGCAATACACATGCAACCCGCGCGCCAGACATTCGCCTGCGATTGCGGCATGCATGTCGTAGCGGCTATCCACAACCGCCAGTTCCAAACGCTCCTCCCGAAGCATTTCCCGCCAGTCATGATAGAAAGGAACATGCAACCGCTTTGCCATGGATTCCAGAGGAAAGGTGTTTTCTCCATCGCCGGCAGCGGACGCCGCCTGCACGGCACATAGGCCCCGGGCCAACCCATGTTGCAAAGCAGCAGCAAAATGTCCGGAACAACCAATAATACATATTTTCATGAAAATTCCCCCCGTAGTTCTATATCGCCGTTTTGTCGCCTTGCAAATGATTGCGCTTTCCCTCAAAATATGATAAAGTAAACAATGGAAAAAGTCAACGGCCGCAAAAAAGAAGGAATTCACATGATCGAAGCCAGCTTTCGCAACAATGATTATACCGGTACAGAACAAAAACGGCTGCATTTTCATGTGGCCTACGAACTATTGTTTGTGGTTCGCGGTTGGGTGGATGTACAAATTTCCGATCAATGCAGGCGCGCAACAGCGCCTTCGCTGGTGTTTTTTGGGAATTTGGAGGAGCATCGCGTCAAGGCGGTTTCCTCTGATTATGCCCGCTATGTGTTGACCATTGCGCCGGAACAGCTTCGTGGAATCTCGCCGACGCTGCTCTCCATCTTCAACAGCCGCCCGGCGGATTTCCACCATGTGCTGAGCGTTGATTCCTGTTCCATGCGGCTTCCGGAACTGTTTGACGCGCTTGTGCGCGAATCCGGTTTGGAAGACTCTTGCGCCCAATTCTGTGCCGAAAGCTTGGTTCATCTGCTGCTTGCGGGGCTATATCGCCGCTATCCGGAGGCCTTTCCGGCCGAACGATGCATTTATCCCAAGGGAATCATAGAAGCACAACGCTTTCTGGATGAACATTTTCAGGAAAACCTTTCCATGGATGAAGTCGCGCGCATGTTTTTTCTAAGTCCCGGATATTTCCGTCATCTCTTTGTCCGGCTGATTGGATTCAGCCCAAAACAGTATGTGATGCGCAACAGACTTGCCCGCGCGCGGGAACTATTGGAAAACACCACAATGTCCGTAAGCCAGATTGCCGAACAAGTGGGCTTTTCGGACGCCAGCAACTTTATCCGCAGCTTCAAGGCGCATTATGGCGCAACGCCATCCTCCATCCGCAAAGAGAAATCCGAAAAAGCCGTTTTTACATATTTTTAGATCGAAATCGCCGTTGTAATTCCGGAAAAACGCGATATGATGATAGCATACAAAAATACACGCGCTCCCTTCGAGGACGCGCGCAAAGGAGCGTCACATGCCGCACGAGGTTTTCCATTACAAATCCTGGCAGGAGATCGATCAAACGGCCGCCGCACAAGGCGTGCGCCTGCCCCACTGCGAGGATATGCAGGCGCTGAAAGCGCCGCTGCGCATTGGCAATCATGTCGCCGCAAACAGAATCGCGCTGCAACCCATGGAAGGAACGGATGGCGCCGCAGACGGCAGGCCAGGAGAACTGACCATTCGCCGGTATCATCGCTTTGCCGAAGGCGGCGCAGGACTGATCTGGTTCGAGGCCGTTTCCACCGCACCGGAAGCAAGGGCCAGCGCGCATCAATTGATGATCACGCCGGAAAATCTGGGCGATTTTCAGAGGCTGGTGGACGAAATCAAGGAACGCGGACTGCGCAAAAACGGCTATGCCCCCGTTGTGGTGATGCAAGCCACCCATTCCGGACGTTATTCCAAGCCCAGGGGCGTACCGGAACCCCTGATTGCCTATAACAACCGGTTTCTGGAGGATGTGCCGCTGCCATCCGAACGCATTTTGACAGACGGCCAGCTGCGGGCTTACGAGGAGCGCTTTGGCCAGACCGCAAAGCTGGCGCAAGCGGCCGGTTTTGACGGAATGGACATCAAATGCTGCCACCGCTATCTTGCCTGCGAATTGTTATCCGCCTACACCCGAGAAGGCGAATACGGCGGCTGCTTCGAAAACCGCACGCGTTTTCTCCGAAACGCCTATGCCGCCGCTAGGGCGAATCTCCGCGGAGATTTCTTTTTGACCAGCAGAATCAACATCTATGACGGCTTTCCTTATCCCTACGGCTTCGGCGTCTCTCCCGAAGGCGGTCTTGCGCCATGCCTGGACGAAGCCATACGCCTGGCAAAATTGTTGAAAGACGAGCTGGGCGTGCCGATTTTGAACCTTACCATGGGAAATCCCTATAAGAATCCTCACGTCAATCGACCGTATGACCGGGGCAATTACATTCCGGATGAGCATCCTCTGGTAGGCGTCGCAAGAATGATGGATGGCGTCGCACAGGTTCAGCGGGCATTGAAGGACCTTCCCGTCATCGGCAGCGCATTTTCCTATCTGCGGCAATTTGCTCCGCAGCTGGCGGCGGGAATGGTTGCGGAAGGCAGGTGCGCCATGGCGGGCTTTGGCCGGCTGGCCTTTGCGGATCCGGATTTCCCCGGAAAAATCCTGGCAGGCGCGGCATTGGACGCTCCCTGCGTCACCTGCGGCGGGTGCGCGCAGCTGCTTCGCGCGGGGATCCCGGCGGGCTGCGTCGTGCGCGACAGACAACATTATTCCCTGGAGGTGCGAAAATGAAGGTTGCCATTGTAACGGGCTCCACCCGTGGAATCGGCCGGGGCATTGCAGACGCTCTGCGGCAGGAAGGCTATACGGTGGTGTATTCCGGCACACGAAGCGCGCCTGCGGTGGAATTGCCCGACGGCGCTGCGTACATCGGCTGCGATATCGCCAATTCCAGCCAGAGAAAGGCGCTCATTTCCAGCGTGCTGGATCGATATGGCCGGTTGGACGTATTGGTAAACAACGCGGGCATCGCGCCCCGGGTAAGAAGGGACATTTTGGAAACCACCGAAGAAAGCTTTGACGATGTGCTGGGCGTAAACCTGAAAGGCACCTTTTTCCTGTGCCAGCTGGCAGCCAACGCCATGCTGCGCTTGCAGCAAGCCGAGCCAGACGACTACCATCCGCGCATCGTGAACATTGGCTCTATGTCCGCCTACACTTCCTCCACCAGTCGGGGGGAATATTGCATCTCGAAGGCCGGCGTCGCCATGGTAACGCAGCTTTTTGCCGACAGGTTGGCTGAAGCAGGCATTCCCGTGTTTGAAATTCGCCCGGGCATCATTGATACGGACATGACCAGCGTGGTACACGCCAAATACGAATCTCTGATTGCCGGCGGACTCACGCCCATTCGCCGTTTCGGAACCCCCCAGGACGTCGCCAAGATGGTGTTGGCGGCATGCTCCGGACGCCTGGATTTTACCACCGGTCAGGTGCTCGATGCCGACGGCGGATTCCACATCAGGAGGCTGTGAGCGCCATGCGGATACAAGGCATCGACATATCGGTATCCCGGACGCGCACGGTAGTCATCGGCTCCGGCTGCGCGGGCTTGAACGCGGCAGATTGGCTGGCAACGTTGGGCGAAACGAGCGTTCTGCTGATGACGGACGGCATGAATCGCGGCACTTCCCGCAACGCAGGCAGTGACAAGCAAACCTATTACAAATTGTCGCTTGCGGGAGATCAACCCGACTCCGTGCTGGACATGGCGCGGGCTTTGGCCGGAGAGGGCGTCCACGGGGACATCGCGCTGGCCGAAGCGGCAGGTTCGGTTGCGGCGTTCCTTCGACTGGCGCAGCTTGGCGTCCCCTTTCCCACCAATGAATACGGTGAATTCGTCGGCTATCAGACGGATCACGACAACCGGCGGCGGGCAACCTCCGCCGGACCGCTCACCTCCAAAATGATGACGGAATGCCTGGAACGCCAAGTGCGGGCAAAGAACATCTCTATCATGGATACAACCACGGCCTTTTGGCTTCTCGTGGATAACGGACGAATCGCGGGCGTGCTGGCGTATGATTGGTCGCATGGAAAACTGCATTTGGTGCTCACGGCGCACGTGGTGTTGGCCACAGGCGGTCCTGCGGAGATTTATGCGGCGTCCGTGTTCCCGGAAAGCCAGCAGGGCATGAGCGGCATGGCCGTGGCCGCCGGAGCAAAGATGGAAAACCTGCATCAGTGGCAGTATGGATTGGCGTCGGTGGCGTTTCGCTGGAATGTATCCGGCAGCTATCAGCAGGTTTTGCCGCGATATGTCTCCGTAGACCCGTCCGGCGTGGAACGGGAATTTTTGCGCGAAGCCTTCCGGGATCCCATGGAAGCCGTTTCCCTGTGCTTTCTGAAAGGCTACCAGTGGCCCTTCGATGTGCGCAAAGCTCATGCGTCCTCCGTGATCGATTTGCTGGTGCACCGGGAAAATGCCTTGGGCCGGCGCGTGTACATGGATTTTCGCCGCAATCCCAGCGGGCTCGCAGAAGATTTCTCTAACCTGGACGGGGAAGCCAAGTCGTATCTTCTTCAAACCGGCTCAACCCAGAGCACGCCATTTTTGCGTCTGATGCACATGAACGCGCCTGCCGCAGCGTTGTATCGGGATCACGGAATCGATTTGGAACGGCAGATGCTGGAAATTCAGGTGTGCGCTCAGCACCATAACGGCGGCGTGGCGGTAGATTCGAATTGGATGAGCAATATTCCCGGGCTATATGCTGCCGGGGAAGCCGCAGGCACCTTTGGCGCATACCGCCCCGGCGGTTCCGCGCTGAACGCAACGCAGGTGGGTTCTATGCGGGCGGCGCGGCACATCGCTTTGGACAGCACCCTGGAAGCGCCGGAAAGCGCGGAACCTCTGCGAAAACAGATAGAAACCGCCTTGCTGGGTTTGCGTTTCGAGAACGCACAGGCAATTGGCGAAAAATTCCGGCGGGAAATGAGTCTTTGCGGCGCGCATATGCGGAATCCGGACGCGCTTCTGGCGCTGGACGAGCGCCTGAACGCCGCGCTGGTGGCGGCGCGAGGCGAGATGAACGGCTTGCCGCCGGATTTTGACGCGCGTATTCGCCTGCGGGATCAGCTGCTTGCCACGCGGGCGACGATCAGCGCCATGCTATGCGCGGCGAAAAAATTCGGAAGCGCCGGCGCAGGACTGATCCTGGACGATGCGGGAGACGAGGAAATATCGCACCTTGGCGTGCGCGTCAAATCCAACATCCGACAGGCAGAAAACCTGGTGGTATGCACGTCCATGACGGACGGCGTTTTTCCGTCCGATACAGCACCCGCCAGGCCGATTCCCGAAGCGGAGCGATGTTTTGAAACGGTTTGGCGGACATATCGGGAACGCGCAAAAGGAAAAAGGAGGAACGGAACATGATGAAGGCGGCGTTCGTGTGCGAAAACGCGCAAATGATCCATCGGGTTTATGGCGAAGCGCAGAAAGCGGCATTGTTCCGCAGGGTAGAGATGTCGCCCGGCGTCTTTCGGTCTTTGCAGGATGACGCGCTGCGGGATGTGGATGTTATTTTTTCGACATGGGGAATGCCCGCGTGTACGGAGCAGGAAATCCGGCAATGGACGCCGAATTTGAAGATGGTGTTTTATGCGGCCGGAACCGTTCAATCCTTTG
This sequence comes from Eubacteriales bacterium, assembly GCA_029218505.1. Taxonomy (GTDB): domain Bacteria; phylum Bacillota; class Clostridia; order Christensenellales; family Aristaeellaceae; genus SUG1456. Next base: position 5,879 of record JAQXRL010000140.1, read on the forward strand.
CCAGGCCGTTTTTGCATGAACACGTGCGGGTATTCAGTGCATGGCGCGCAAACGCCGTTCCGGTGGCGCAGTATACTTTCGCGCAGATCATCCTGGCGCTAAAGGGATATTTTGCCGTGCAGCCGCTGACGCGAACCTGTCGTTCAAAGGCGCAGGCGGTATTCCAGCATTATCCCGGGTGCTTCGATGTGAAGGTGGGCTTGCTGGGCTGCGGCGCCATTGGCAGCCTGGTGGCAGAAATGCTGGGGCGTCTGGACGTAGAGGTGCTGGTATTTGATCCCTTCCTGTCCGAGGAAAAGGCGAAAGCGCTGGGCGTTCGCAAGGCGGAAATGGCGGAGATCTTTGCCACCTGCAGCGTTGTGTCAAACCATCTGGCGAATCTGCCGGAAACCGTGGGCATCATTCGCCGGGAATACTTCCTGTCGATGCCCAGCTATTCCGTGTTCATCAACACGGGCCGGGGGCCTCAGTTGCGGGAAAAAGATGTGTACGACATGCTGACCGCGGACAATACGCGATTTGCGTTGCTGGACGTCATGACGGAGGAGCAGAATTCCGACGCCAATCCGCTGAACGCACTGCCAAATTGCCTGATCACCCCGCACATTGCCGGTTCCAGCGGATTGGAAGTGCGCCGCATGGCGGAATATGCCATTGCCGCACTGGATTGCGCCCTTGACGGGCGTCCATGCGAGCACGAAGTGACGGAGGCCATGCTGAAAACCATGGCTTAAGTCCATGGGAGGTGAAACGATGGAGACATACTTCTACAAATGCCCTGTCTGCGGCTTTGTATATCCGGTACCGGATTACTGGGTATCTTTTGCGCCGGAAGCAGCCATGGAATTTGCGCATGAAAATTCGGAAACGGGCTCGAATTGCGAAAACGACACGCTGGCGCTTCTCTCCCCGGATAAATAAGCAAAGGACAGGGTTAAGAAAATGCATCGTTTTGCCTGGAAGAATTTTTTGAAAAACGTGGCGGTCATTGCGGTGCCTGTAGCGCTGCAAAATCTGCTCACCACCACCGGCAGCATGGTGGACACCATGATGTTGGCGCCATTGGGAGAGACAACTGTGGGCGCAGTTGGGCTGTGCGCGCAGTTCTCTTCCCTAATGTTTTCCTGTTATTGGGGATTTGTTGGCGGAGGAATGCTGTTCTTCGCCCAGTATTGGGGCGCGAAGGACGATGACGGAATCAACCGTTCCTATGGCATGACGCTCGCTTGCATGATGACGGTGGCGATTACGTTCGCGTTGCTGGCGACGCTGGCTTCCGAAACTGTCATGCGCGTATACACGGACAAGCCGGCAATTCAGGAAATCGGCGTTCGCTATTTGCGCATCGTCGGCTTTGCATATCCGTTGCAGATTCTCGCCATGGCCATGAGCGCCCTGTTGCGCTCCACGCAGCGGGTAAAGATTCCCCTGTTCGGCGCAATCTGTTCGGTTTCTACAAACATTTTTTTCAACTATCTGTTTATTTACGGAAACTGGGGGATGCCCGGCCTGGGCGTTCGGGGCGCAGCGCTCGCAACGGTATTGGCTGCCGCCGTGAACGTCCTGGTCATCGCTTTGTTGGGCAAAATCAGCCGGCATCCATATCTGTTGAATATTCGGCGTCATTTTCGCTGGAATCGCATGGACGCGATGGCGTATTTGCGCAAATGCTTTCCGATCATTTGCAACGAACTGCTCATTGGCGTTGGAAACATGGTCATCAACATGGTCTTGGGCCGTCAGTCGGAGCAGGCAATCGCCGCCACGGCGGTCTTTCGCACCTTGGAAGGCTTTATTATCGGGTTCTTTGCGGGTTTTTCCAATGCCGCTTCGGTCTTGGTCGGCACGGAGGTTGGCGCCGGACATCTGGAAAGCGCCTATCAGCGCGCCAAGCGGATTGTCCTGTTGTGTGGAGGCTGCATTCTGCTGGCCTGTTTGTTTTTGCTTGCGGTGCATCGCCCCTTGCTCACCGCCATGAGCCTGTCCGGAGAATCTTATCGCCTGGGCGTTGGCATGCTGTCGATATATTGCGCGGCGGCGGCAATTCGCATGTGCAATTGGGCGCAAAACGATACCTATCGTTCCGCCGGAGATGCCGCTTACGGAACCATTCTGGAAATCTCCTTCATGTATGCCATGGTTCTTCCCTGCGTCTGCGCAACTGGTCTATTGCTTCATGCGCCATTTTTGGTGGTGTTTGCCTGTTGCTATGTGGATGAGCCCATTCGCTTCATCCTGATGCAGCGGCATATGTATTCTGGCCGGTGGATCAAACCCGTGACAGATGTTGGCCGCGCTGCGTTGGCGGAGTTCCCCATTCCCCGAAAGCACAAAAGACAACGGGCAGAATAGAAACACGGGCGGTCGCGGATGCATCAAATCTGCGGCCGCTTTTTTCACGCCGCTGCATTTTGTTACCATCGTGGGCAATGTACATAACGATTTCTGACAATGAGGTTTGGACCCTCGTGGAAGAATCTACCATAATTAAAGCCTTGAGGTTTTATTCAAGAATAATCGCTATCGCATACGCATCTTGAGT
>JAQXRL010000141.1 GCA_029218505.1 Eubacteriales bacterium
CGCAAACGTTGCGGCAGCTAGCGGCTGTCGGCACTGCCGACCTGACGGCCTTGGGATCGTATTTTTTGCGTTGCCCATTCGTGCCGGGCAACGCAAACGTTGCGGCAGCAAACGGCTGTCGGCACTGCCGACCGGCAGCTAGCGGATGTCGGCACTATCGTCCGGATAATTCATGTGCCAGGTTAATTCATGCAACACGGGGCGGGCGGTAATCAACGTGGGTTGGGCGGCCATGGCGTCCCGCATGCCAAAAGTCAGGGTTGCGCCCAGCGCAGGCGCGACATACCGCTGCAGTCTGGCATAACGGCCGTTGCACAGATGGACGAAAGGCACCTTCAATTCCTTCTTGAGCAGCAGCGTGGTGCGCACGCTTTCGGCGAACTCCTCGTCCGTGTCGCATGTCACGACGATTTTTACGATGTCCGCGCCGCGCTCCTGCTGGCGCTGCAAATGCTCGAGAACCTCCTCGGCCTTCCGCGGTTCGGCCATGTGGGAGGAAATCAGCGCTTCCCCACCCATGGCATGGATGCGGTCAATGAGCTCCTTTTGCCGCGCAATCGCTTCCGGATTGCGGGTAAGTTCTCTGGGAGACGGGTCGAACAGATCGCCCATAATGTCGCATGCGGCGGCGCCGGCCTCCAGAGCTTGCATCATGAGTTCCACGCGCGCGTCGTCTGTGAAGCGGTCGGCGGTCATGACGCTGCTGCGGTATACCAACGGCATCATGGGGCGGCCGCTGCAATGGAAGATGCGGCGCAGGTTTTCCGGCGTGCGTTCGGCGTCCTGCAAGGAGTGCAGCGCCACCATAAAGCCTTGCGCGCCATCGTGTTCCGAATTGATGATGGCGGAAATGGTGGCGTCCGCGGTGGATTCCTGTACGATGGCGGCGAGATACGGGCGCGCCAGACTGCAAAACGAAGGTCTCATCGAAATCGCTCCTTTCAATTGGCAAAGGTCCGCAGGGAAGTTTAACACAATGCGGCGGGAAATCGCGATGCCGCTGTGATAGGATGAACCATATCTGCGGGATGCGCGTTCTGCCGGGGAGGGAAAACCATGGATATGGATGGCATGAAGGTTGCGGAAATTGCGTCAGTGGTGCGAATTCCCCAGCCTCAAGGGGCGGAGATTCACATACATGCCCGAAAATATTGCGGGCTGCTGTTGGCGGAAAGCGGCGTGTTGCATTATGAACACAACGGAACGTCGTTTCGTTCGGACAACGAACATGCGCTGCTTGTGCCTTGCGGAATTTCATATATTCTGCGCTGTACGGAAAAGAGCAGCAGCTATGTTGTCAATTTCCGCCTGACAGGGGACGCGCCGTTTTCCACGTTTTGCAGCTTTGACACAGCGCCTTCCCAGAAGCTGATGGCGCAACTGGCCAGGATGACCCGAATTTGGACCTTCCACAAGGGCTCCTGGGAATTGGCGTGCATGGGCGAATTGTATGATATTTTGGCGCAGCTAAACGAAAGGAACGCGCACCGGTATTTTCCCAAGCATCGGTACGATCAAATTGCACCTTCGATTGAATATCTGGAAACGCATTTTGACCATCCGGGCATTGCCAACGAAGTGCTGGCGGAGGCGTCGGGCGTAAGCACGGTGTACTTCCGCAAGCTGTTCACGGAAAAATATGGGGTATCGCCCATGCGTTATGTGCGGCAAAAGCGCATCGAACGGGCACAGGAATTGATGCGCAACGGATGCGGCAGCGTCAGCCAGGTGGCGGCGGATACGGGATACGCCAGTCCGTATCATTTCAGCAAGGCGTTCAAGCTTACCACGGGAATTACGCCCACGGAATTTTTGCGCCATCTGGAGGAAGAAGGCTGATTACCAGCCTCTGCTGCCGCCGCCATCGATCATGTAATTGGTGCCGGTGATGAAGGACGCCTTGTCGCTGGTGAGATACAAAATCAGATCCACGATTTCCTGGGGCTGCGCGGCGCGATGCATCATGGTGGGCATTTTGGCCATGGCGGCGCGGGTGAGCACGGGGCCGGGAGCCACGGAGCAGGCGCGAATGCCGTAAGGCGCGCCGCTTTGGGCAATGGATTGCACAAAGCCGTTCATCAGGGCGCTCTTGGCGGTGCAGTAATCCACGGAATATGCGCTGCCTTCCTTGCCGGAAATGGAACCCATGACGATGATGACGCCGGATTTTTGCTTTACCATTTGCGGCATGGCCGCGCGCGTGAAATACATGGGGCCCATCAGGTTTACCTGCATGCCCCAATCCAACACGTCCACGGGATATTCATGATAGAGCTTGTTCACCCCGAAGATGCGGCTGGACGCGCCGCCAGCGCAGTTCACCAGGATATCCAGGCTGCCGTACGCCTGGACGGCGGCGTTGCAGGCGGCTTCGGTTTGGGCGTACACGCGCACGTCCGTGACCACGCCCATGGCGGTTCCGCCCTCGCTGCGAATGGATTCCACGGCGGCGTTCAGCGCGTCCGAATTGACATCGGTTAAAACCACGTTGGCCCCTTCCTTGGCGTAACATTGGCCGCAAAGCAGGCCCATTCCGGATGCGCCGCCGGAAATGACCACGGTCTTGTTCTGAAAACGCATTTGTTTGTCCTCCGGTTGAAGATTCCGGTTGAACCGGTTGCCCATAGAATAGCATTTTTCGCCGGCAGAGTAAATGTCCATTTTGCTACAGCAATTCCTTTTTGATAAACAAATCGCCAACTGTGGCGTATTTTTTTGCGCAAAACCGGAGAAAAGACATAGAACCGGAGAAAAGACACATGAAATTCCATGGGAATTCCGGGAAAACGCTGGTTTTTTGTGCAAACGACAGTTTCCTGAAGAAAAGCGCCATGCTATAATCAGCATGAAAAGCGAAGGAGCGTGATGCGTGTGCAACCCAACAAGAGCAAATTTGGCTGGTTCAGGAACAACATTAGTCTGTATCTGATGTTGCTGATTCCTGTGGCGTATATTCTGATTTTCCATTATTACCCCATGTATGGCGCGCAAATTGCGTTTCGGGATTATCGAATCAGCCGGGGAATTTTGAACAGCGAATGGGTTGGCATGAAGCATTTCGTCAAGTTTTTTACGCGCAATTATAAGGTTTGGCGGATCATTGGAAATACGCTGGGCATCAATTTGTACCAGCTGGCGGCGGGTTTTCCGCTGCCCATCGTGTTTGCGCTGTTGCTGAACTATCTGCCGGGAAAGAATTGGCGCAAGGTGGTGCAAACGGTGACGTATGCGCCGTATTTCATTTCGGTGGTGGTCATCGCGGGCATGCTGTTGCAGTTCTGCAGCACGAAAAACGGTTTGTTCAACAATATTATTGCGGCGCTTGGCGGAACGCGAACGGATATCATCGGAAACCCGAAAAATTTCTGGTCGCTGTACGTGTGGTCGGGCATTTGGCAAAGCCTGGGATATGGTTCGGTCATTTATTTTTCGGCGCTGCAATCCGTGGATCCGCAGCTGCACGAGGCGGCCATTATGGACGGCGCAACCCTGGTAAAGCGAATTTGGCACATTGACCTGCCGGCAATCTTGCCAACGGTCATCATTTTGCTGATCATGCGGTGCGGGCAAATCGTAAACGTGGGATACGAAAAGACGTTGCTTCTGCAAAACGATTTGAATCTGTCCGCCAGCGAAGTAATTTCCACGTATACCTACAAGGTGGGTCTGGGCGGCAGCACGAACCAGTTTTCCTATGCCACGGCCATCGGACTGATGACCTCGGTGGTAAATTTCGTGCTGCTGGTGGCGGTAAACGCCTTTTCGAAACGGGTCAGCGAAACGTCGCTGTTCTAAGGAGGAACGAGCATGAAGCTTTTCGGTAAAGGCAGAAAGTTGTCCCGGGAAGATGCGGCGTTTCTGCTGGTGGACAATTTGCTGGTGCTGTTTGTGTTTCTTGCGGTGGCATATCCGCTGTGGTACATTGTGGTCATGTCCTTTGATGGGGATATTTACAACACGGCGCTGCGGTTGCTGCCGTCGAAATTCAGCCTGAACGGCTATAAAGCGGTGTTTTCGTATTCAAAGGTGTGGATAGGTTACGCCAATTCCCTGTATTACATGGTGGCGGGAACGCTGATCAACATGGCGGTGACCATTTGCGCGGCCTATCCTCTGTCCCGGCGGGATATTCGCGGGCGCCGGTTTTTCAATTTGCTGTTTGTGTTCACCATGTATTTTTCCGGCGGCATGATTCCGGGATATTTGCTGGTGTCGTCCCTGGGAATGATCGACACCACATGGGCCATGCTGATTCCCGGGGCCATGAGTGTATACAACATGATCGTCATGCGCACGTATTTTGAAAGCTCCATTCCGGGGGAACTGCGGGAAGCGGCTTCCATCGATGGATGCAACAACATGGTGTTTCTGTTCCGCATTGTGCTGCCGCTGTCCACGCCCATTTTGGCGGTGATCGGCATGTTCTATGCCGTGGGCCATTGGAACAGCTATTTCAACGCCCTGCTGTATTTGAACGACGGCGACCGCTATCCCCTGCAAATGATCATCCGGGAAATTCTGGTGATCAACAGCGTGGATTCTTCGTCCATGTCGGATTTTGACCCGGAAGTGGCCAGCCAAATGCTGGAACGCATGCAAATCATGCGGTATTCCCTGGTGGTTGTGGCGTCGCTGCCCATGCTGGTAATCTTCCCCTTCGTGCAAAAATACTTCGTGAAGGGCATGATGATCGGCGCGGTGAAGGGCTGACGGTTTTGAAATCCTCCGCTGGCAAACGCGGCGGAAAAGATAAAAGGAGGCAAACCTGTTATGAAGAAATCCCTGGCAATCCTGCTGGCAATGGTGCTGGCGATGAGCATGGCGTCCTTCGCCATGGCGGAAGAACCCCTTACGTTTGAATTTTTGATGACCTATTTGGCTGTCGGCGACGGCAACATGAATTACAACGAGGGCAATCCCGTCACCGAATACCTGGAAGAAAAGACGGGCATCCGCGTCACCTTTACCCAGCTTCCCGCTACGGATGCGGAAACGAAGCTAAACACGATCATTGCCAGCGGCGACTACCCGGACGCGCTGTTTGACGTGCGGAACATCACCAATGCCATGCTGCTGGAGTGGGCAGAGGAAGGCATTATTGCGCCGGTAGAAGACTTGATTGCGGAATATATGCCCAACTACAGCGCCATTTTGAAAGAACGGGAGGACATTCGCAACGCGACGACCGCGCCGGATGGACACATTTATTCCTTTGCCCGCACGGACGGCGGCATCCATATGAGCGTTCCCAACAAAATCTATGTGTACGGCCCCTGGTATCAGGCGTATCTGGACGCGGGCAACAGCGAAGTGGTCACCACGGAGGATTATCGCGCCATGCTGACCTACTTCAAGGAAAACGACATGAACGGCAACGGCGATCCCACGGATGAAATCCCCGTCAGCGGAAACAGCGCCCTGATTCAGAACCTGATCAACCCCTTTACCCTGATGGGCAGCCTCAACGATTTGTATCTGGAAGACGGCGTCGTCACTGCGCCCTACCTGAAGGAAGGCTACAGGGAAGGCCTGCGCTATGCCAACAGCCTGTGGGAGGAAGGGCTGATTGACGTGGAACTGTTCACCCAGGACACCGCGCAA
>JAQXRL010000142.1 GCA_029218505.1 Eubacteriales bacterium
CGAAGGGCAGCACAGCAAGCTGTTGTCCGACCTGCCGCCGGTGGATCTTGTCATAACGATGGGCTGCAACGTGAAGTGTCCCCTCTTGCCCTGGAAACGACGGGAAGATTGGGGTCTGGACGATCCCACCGGGCAGCCGGATGCGGCATTTCTGCAAACGATCCATCAAATCGAAGAAAAAATCCTTCAATTGAAGAAGAGACTCCGCTGAAAAGGAGCCGAAACGGGAGCTTCCTGTTTCGGCTTTCTTTTCAAACGCCGCAAAGGCTTCGCATCCATTCTCCGGACATCAGCAACTTCCATCCCGTTCGGAAATGCGCATTCTTCCCTTCCATCATCCTCCTTTCCCAGGCCAAGGACAATGTGCCGAATATCCAAAGAAAACGCCGTCCTTCTGGCGCATGATGTTCCGGCAAATGTCCGGCGCATTTTCCTTTTTCATAGCGGAACAGCAATGCGCAAAAGCGCCCCTTCCGCCGCGCATCCGCTGCGAACATCATTGCGCCGCCATCCCCATCGTCCATGGTTGCTCTTCGTTTTCTCCCGCATTTTTCCATCTCAGAAAACGCAAGGTACCTTGACAAATTCAGGAATATGGCGTACAATAATTACAAGGTACCATGTGAATTGGAGGGATCATCATGCGAACATACGACGATATGGACATGAACGGAAAGCTGATGCACGTGCTTTGGGATGTGGCTCATGTTTTGCACCATACTTCCGGAGGCAGAGGAAGCCAAAAGCGCATTCTAACCGTGCTATTCCGAAACGGGGCCATCTCCCAGGCGGAGCTGACGGAACATCTGGGAATTCAGTCCGCCTCCGCCAGCGAAGTCTTATGCAAAATGGAGGCTGCGGGATTGATTTCCCGCATGGAAAGCGCGACAGACCGCCGGACGATCAACCTCTATTTGACCCCTTTGGGAAAGGAAAGCGCCTTGGCCGCATTGGAAGAACGCGAAAAAAGGAAGAGCGATATGTTTTCGGTTTTATCTGAGGAAGAAAAGGCCACGCTGCTTTCCGTTTTGGAAAAATTGACGGCAGACTGGCGCAAGCGTTACGGAGAACCCGGAAAGAGAGGCCGAAAAACGGAATGAAGCTGATTTTGCAATATTTGAGAAGACACATTGGAATCTTTCTTTTGTCCACGATGTTTCTGACGCTGGAGGCAACGGCGGACCTTCTTCAGCCAACATTCATGTCCTTTATTGTGGATCATGGAGTCGTGCATTCTGACATTCGAAAAATCCTTTTCTATGGAATGATCATGCTGCTGATCGCATTTGCCGGCGCTTTTTCCGCAGTCATGCGCAACCGGTTCGCAAGCCGGACGTCGCAGACCATCGGAAAAGAAATGCGGCAGGATATGTATCACAACGTTCAGCAGCTGTCCCTGGAAAATATTGATCGTTTACAGCCCGCTTCTGTCATCACGCGAATCACAAACGATGTTTCCCAGGTACAGGAATTGATCAACAGCATTATGCGGATGATGGTCAAAGCTCCGATTACCTGCGTGGGCGCCATCGTGCTGATTCTGATTCAGACGCCGAAACAGGCCCCGGTGATGTTGGGAATCATGATTGCCGTAACCATTCTGATTCTGGCAAACATGAAGGTTGGGTATCCCCGTTTTGGCATGGTGCAAAGAAAACTGGACAAGCTCAACGGAGTGACCAGAGAATTCTTATCCGCCGTCCGCGTTGTGAAGGCATTCAACGCAGAAGACGAGGAAACCGAGAAATTCGACAAAGCCTCGGCAGAACTGGCCAAGGCAAACGTTGCCGCACTGCACGCCGCATCGTACTTTTCACCGCTGATCAATCTGACTGTGAATTTTGGCATCGTGCTGCTGTTGTGGATATCAAAGGATCAAAACAGTTCTGAAATCGGAAAGCTAATGGCTTCCGTCAATTACATGACGCAGGTGTTGTTCGCCGTTACGATGATTTCCAACGTAATCAACGTGGCCGTTCGCGCAATGGCCTCTTCCGGCAGAATTCAGGAGGTTCTGGACGAAAAACCTGCGCAGCAATTCCCGACGCAGCCGTTACGACCGGATATTCAGGGGGAAATCGTCTTTGAAAATGTTTCCTTTGCTTACGCCGGAGCAGGAAAGGAAGCTTTGAAAGAAGTCAGCTTTACAATTCATCCCGGCGAGACAGTGGGAATCATCGGCCCCACCGGTTCCGGGAAAACAACGCTCGTCAACCTGGTTCCCAGGTTATACGACGCTTCATCGGGCAGAATCTTGATCGATGGCTGCGACGTCACGCAAATTGATGAAACCTTGCTGCGAAACTCGATTGCGGTGGCAGCACAAAAGCCGCTGCTGTTCACCGGAAGTATTCGCGATAATCTCCGCTGGGGCAAAGAAGATGCCAGCGACGAAGAAATCCGGAAGGCTGCGCAAATCGCCTGTGCCGATGATTTTATCCAAAAGACGGAAAACGGATATGACACATGGCTTGGTCAGGGCGGCGTGAATCTGTCCGGCGGCCAAAAACAGCGTCTTTCTCTGGCACGCGCATTGGTTTGCAATCCCCGTATCCTGGTTTTGGATGACTGCACCAGCGCGCTTGACGCGCAAACAGAAGCGAATGTGCTGAACGGACTGAAGAAATATGCCGGTTCTCTTACGATTCTCTTAATCAGCCAGCGCGTTTCTACGGTTATGCAAACGAACCGGATTCTCTGTCTTGAAGACGGCGCGGTGAAGGGGTTCGGAACCCATGCGCAACTGATGCAGAACTGCGAATTATACAAAACCATTTATCAATCTCAGATTGGAGGTGAACAGCATGACAGATAAGAATATCTCCGTTCCCCCGGGAAACACAACCGGCATTTCCCGTCCCGGACAAGGCAGAGCGGTCGTGAAGCCGAAGGACATGAAGGGAACGCTGCGCAGGCTTTGGATGCTGACGAAAGGACAAAGGCAAGGGCTGGGATGGATTCTGCTCTTATCTGCGTTATCCTCTGCGGCAGCAATCCTTTCGCCCTATCTTACCGGCATAACCGTGACGAAGATCGTTGATGGAGATGCGATTCTCTTTGTGTTGTGCGCCCTTTTGGGGCTATATATCAGCGACTGGCTGATTCGATTCCTGCAGCAATTCTTGATGGCTTCGATTGGACAGCGCATCATCCGGCATATCCGCACGGTCTTGTTTGATCACATCAAGACTCTGCCGCTTGCATTTTTTGACCGGAAACAGCATGGCGAATTGATGAGCCGGCTGACCAATGACGTGGATAATATCAGCACCACGATTTCCAATTCCCTTACGCTGCTTTTGACATATGTGTTTACGATTGCCGGCATTTTTACCATGATGCTTTGCCTTAGTCCCCTGTTAACCACGGTTTCTCTGATTGGCATCGTTCTGATTTTTGGGCTGACAAAGGCGGTTACGAAGCGAACGAAAGCGCTGTTCGCGGCGCAGCAGAAGGCGTTGGGAACGCTGAACGGCCAGGTAGAAGAAAGCATTTCAGGCCTCGCGGTTGTAAAAACCTTTTGCAGGGAAAAGCAAATGGAGGCGGATTTTCAAGCAAAGAACGCCCGTTTCTGCGAAACGTCCATCAAAGCGCTGATCTGCTCCGGTTATCTCATGCCCTTGATGAATGTCATCAACAACCTGTGCTATGTCGCTCTTGCCGTCTTTAGCGGAATCCTGTTTCTGCACGGCAATATCCGCGATATTGGGCTGATTACCAGCTTTCTCCTTTATGTTCGCCAGTTTACAAGGCCGTTCGTGGAAATTGCAAATATTTACAACAACTTCCAAACGGCTGTCGCCGGCGCGGAACGGGTATTCGAAATCATGGATGAGGCTTCTGAACCGGAAGACAGACCCGGCGCCCTGGATTTGGAAAATCCCCGCGGCAGCATTGTGTTGAACCATGTTCAGTTTGGATACAGTCCGGAAAAAACCGTTCTGAAGGATATTTCGGTGAAGATCCCCGCCGGAACACAGGTGGCCATTGTCGGCCCCACCGGTTCCGGAAAGACCACCATCATCAATCTGCTCACGCGTTTTTATGACGTGACCTCCGGGGAAATCCTGCTGGACGGGCATGATCTGAGGGACTATACGCTGAAAAGCCTGCGGAATGCCTTTGGCGTGGTGCTGCAAGACACCGCGTTGTTCGCGGAATCCGTCATGGAAAATATCCGGTACGGGCATAAAAACGCAAGCGAGGAACAGGTGCGGGCCGCCGCCTGCATTGCCGGCGCCAACGGCTTTATTGAACGCCTTCCCAATGGATATCAGACAATTTTGGAACAAGGCGGCAACGAGTTATCGCAGGGAGAACGACAGCTTCTCACCATTGCCAGGGCGGTTCTTGCCAACGCGCCCATCGTAATTCTGGATGAAGCAACCAGTTCGGTCGATACCGTCACGGAACAAAAAATCCGAAAGGCAATTCTGAAAATATGCGAAGGCAGGACATCGTTCATTATCGCGCACCGGCTTTCTACCATCAGGGATTCCGATTGTATTCTTCTGATCGAAGACGGAAAAATCGCGGAACAGGGCAACCACGAAGAATTGATGGCGTTGGGCGGAAAATATGCAAAGCTATATCAAACACAGATCGGGAAGCCTGCGTTTGCGCCTCAGGAAAGCCCGTAACCGTTTCCGCGCCATAATCGCATTGCCTTCCCCATCCATGCATATTGCCACAGCTTTCAACAATCGCGCAGATTGTTGAAAGCTTTTTCTTGGGCGCAGGACAGCAGGCAGAATGAAGTTCTCAAAATTATTATTGACCATCCGGTCAATAAATGCTATAATATTATAGACCGATCGGTCTATAATATAGGAGGCGGCGATCGCCATGAAACAACGCGATAAAACAGAACGAACCGTTGGCAAAATTATAGAAGCCGCAATGGCGGAATTTGGCGAAAACGGCTATGCCCGCGGAACCATGAACAACATCTGCAAAGCCGGCATCAACAAGGGGCTTGTATACCACAACTTTGCAGGAAAGGATGCGCTATACCTGACGTGCATTCAGCAAAGCTGCAAAAAGTTGACGGATTACATTGAGAACCATGATGGCACATCGGGCATGCAGCAATATATGGCGGCCCGAATGGACTTTGTGGATGTCTTTCCCAGGGAAGCGCATATTTTTTTTGAAGCTTTGCTGTATCCGCCATCCCATTTAGCCAATGAAATTGCGGAAGCATTGAAGGATTTCCATCTTCTGAATGAACGCATCTACAAGGCCACGCTGGACAAGCTGATCCTGCGTGACGGCGTATCCATGGAGGATGCTCTTTCATATTTTCATCTGATGCAGACCATGTTGAACGGATACTTCAGCAGCCCTGCCTTTCAGAATGCCGTTTGGAACGAAAAAATCAAAAAGCATGAATCTGCAATTCCCAAACTGCTTCATTGCATCATTTACGGAATTGCAAAAGGAGAAAAATGACATGATAGAATATTTGCTGCGGTGGATGCTTGTTCTCGCCTTTGCCTTTGTTGCCGGGAAGCTCATGGCAAAGATCAAAATGCCTTCCATTCTGGGTTGGCTGATTGCCGGAATGGCATTGGGTCCTCATGCCGTTGGATTGATGCCCCAAGCGGTTCTGGATGCGGGTTGGTATAAGACAATCATCATGTGGATGCAATGCGCCTTCGGCGTGATGCTTGGCACGGAACTGCTTTGGAAAAAACTCAGAAGCTATGGGAAAGCACTGGTAGTGACCACATTGACGCAATCCCTTGGAACATTTCTGCTGACAAGCCTTGCGTTTGGAATCATTTTTTCTTGGACAAAGGTTCCAATTTCCCTCGCGTTTGTCTTTGGTGGAATCGCTCTGGCCACCGCGCCGGCCCCGGCGCTTTCGATCGTAAATGAATTCCATACAAAAGGGCCGGTTACCGATACGCTTCTTCCCATGACCGTCCTGGATGATGTCGTTGGCATTGTCGTTTTCTTTACCGTCAATTCCCTGATGGCGCGCCAGGTTTCGGAAGGCAGCATTTCGCTTTTCATGATTCCCGTTATGATTCTGCTTCCCATCATCATTGGCGTTGCTGTCGGTCTTCCAACCGGCATGCTGTTGAAAAAGCATCTGGGAAAAGCGGCAACCTTGGCCGTGTTGCTTGGCGGCATCACGGTCACAATGTTGACCGGCTGGCTTTTGAATACGTTTCTCCTCTCCGGAATCACCCTGAACTACATGCTGATGGGCGTTTCCTTTGCGGCGGCTTTTGCCAACCTGGTGTCTCCGGAACGCCTGGAGGAAATCTCGAATGTTTTTTCTCCCGTTCTCTCCATCTCTCTGCTCGCGGCAATCGTCGATCTGGGCGCGCCTTTGAACTATCATCTGATTCTCGGCGCTGGCCTGTACACGTTTCTCTATATTCTGTCGCGCGCGTTGGGGAAATACTTTGGAGCAATGTTCGGCGCAAAAATCACAAAAATGCCGAATCCCGTAAAAAAGTATCTTGGCTTGACGCTGCTTCCTCATTCCGGCGTTTCCCTTGTGTTTACGGGAATCATCTGTTCCACGCTGGCCTCCGCGCCGCAGTTTGTCCAAATCATACAAGGCACGATCGCCGCTGCCTCGATTCTCAATGAATTCATCGCCGTGATTGCCGCGAAAAAAGGGTTTGAACTTGCCGGAGAAATCCAATAGCGTGCCGCGATTCTTCATGCGTTCCCCTCGCGCATGGGACGGCCGGGCCGCACGGGCCTGGTTCCCGTTTCCCGGAGCAACACGTTCCCTGGCGGGACAAGAACGCCTTCGCCTCTTGAACTCTTGGCAATGATGTGGTAAACTACGGTTGCATGCTGTAACGGGTTCAGGAACAGACAGGATCAACATCGATGATCTTTCCGGGCCGGCCGCCTGCGTCTAACGCTCTGTCGCAGGCCATTTGTCGCGTGTGTTTTCTGCTGTTCAGACCGCATACAGCTATGAGAGCATTCCCAACGCCATTTTCTGCGCGTTCGCCGCGAATCTGGAAGACGTCGATCATAAGAGGTGTTTTGTATGCTGCGCTTTGCCAGCGACTATCAGGAAGGTGCGCATCCGCGCGTTTTGCAGAAACTCGCGGAAACAAATTTGGAACAAACCGCCGGTTACGGTGAGGACGAATACTGTCTTCGCGCGGCAGAACTCCTGCGCGAACGCTGTATGGCTCCTCATGCCGCCGTTCATTTTCTGGTGGGCGGAACGCAAACCAACATGACGTTCCTGTCCGCCGCGCTTCGACCGCATCAAGGCGCGATTTGCGCGGATACCGGCCACATTGCCGTGCATGAAACCGGCGCGGTGGAAGCTACGGGGCACAAGGTCATTGCGGTGTCCGGAGCGGAGGGAAAGTTATCCGCCGAAGCCGTAGATGCGGTATGCCGCCGCCATTTTTCCGATGACAGCCATGAGCATATGGTCATGCCCAAGGTGGTATATGTTTCCGATTCCACAGAATTGGGCACCATCTATACCAAAGCGGAGCTTTCCCAACTGCGCGCCGCGTGCGATCGTTGGAATCTGTATCTATATTTGGACGGAGCGCGCCTGGGATATGCGCTATGCGCTCAAGGCAACGATGTAGATCTGCCTTTCCTGGCGAGCGTCTGCGATGCCTTCTATATCGGCGGAACCAAGCAAGGGCTGCTGTTTGGCGAAGCACTGGTTCTGCAAAACTCCGCCTTGCAACAGGATTTTCGGTATATCCTAAAGCAAAAAGGCGGAATGTTGGCCAAGGGGCGCCTGTTGGGCGTGCAATTTGAGGAAATGTTTCGGGATGATCTGTACTTCGAACTGTCTCGCCATGCCGTGGAACAGGCCATGCGCCTGAAAGCCGCCCTTGCGCGCATGGGGTTTTCCTTCCTGTCGGACAGTCCCAGCAACCAGCAGTTCCCCATTTTGCCGGATTCTCTGCTGGAACGGCTGCGGAAAGACTTCGCCTTCAGCGATCAAGGCCGCGTAGATGCAACGCACACCGCCGTTCGCTTCTGCACCAGTTGGGCCACGCGTCCTGAAGATGTGGATGCGCTCATCGGAGCATTGGAACAATCGCCGCTTGCGTTCTAAGCGGAATGGTGTTACAATGAATGCAGAGAAAATCGCGGAGGGATCGCCGTGCGTGCGGAAACGTTTCTAAAAATGTATCGGGTGCTGGAAGGCTTGCTGGAGGACAAATATGGAAATTCGAATTCCAGCGTAGTCATGGATTACATCAATGATCCGGATTCAGAACCGGTTCGTCAACGGCTGAATCTCTGCCGCGAATTGCGCAATCTGCTTACCCACAACGCAGGCAGCGACGGCGAGCCGGTATGCGAACCATCCCGGCAAATGCTGGACGATTTATACGCCATCATTGCCCACGTTCAAAAGCCCCGTCCCGCAAAAAACGCCGCCACGCCGGTGGAAGCGCTGCTCACGGCGGAAATGGACGATCCTGTGATGCCTGTGATGCAGGAAATGACCGCGCACGGATATTCACATGTGCCCATTCTATCCCAAAACAGCGTGCGGGGCGTATTTAGTGCGTCCTGCCTGCTGGCACACCTGTCGCAAGGCGGATATCTGAACGAACAAACGCGCATGCGCCATCTTGGAAAGCTGTTGGCCTTGGAAGGACGCACCTCCGGCCGCTATGCCTTTGCTGCGGCAGACGCTTCCTGCGCCGAAGTCTCCGCCGCGTTTGAAGCACATTCTTCCAGAAACAATCGGTTGATGGCGATTTTTCTTACGCAAAACGGCAATCCATCCGAACCTCTCCTGGGAATGCTTACCCCTTGGGACGTGCTGGGCAAGGATGATTGAGTTAGAGGAGCACTATGAGCGAAAACAAATTGCCCGGGGAGTTCCCGGTCCGTTCCGTCCCGCTGGGACCCGCCCTTCCGGAAGAAATGCAGCGGGAATATCAGCGAATTCGAAGCGTATATGCCGCCGCAATTCGTGAAATCAATTCCAGGCTGGAAACCCTTGACGATGAATTTCAAATGAAACATCGCCACAACCCCATTCACCACATCCAAAGCCGCGTCAAGACGCTGCCTTCCATCGCCAAAAAGCTGCGTTCGCTGGGCATTCCGCCTTCCATTACCGCGGCCAAAAAAGAACTGCACGACATCGCCGGCGTTCGGGTTGTGTGCTGCTATGTGGACGACATCTATCGCGTGGCAAATTTGCTGCTCAGTCAGGATGATATCTCTCTGATTGAAGAAAAGGATTACATCAAACAGCCCAAGGAAAACGGATACCGCAGTCTGCACATCGTGGTGGATGTGCCCGTATATATGTCCCAAGGCAAGCTGTTCATTCCCGTCGAAATCCAAATTCGCACCGTGGCCATGGACTTTTGGGCGGCTTTGGAACATGGCATTCGATACAAAGCTTCCGACGAAGTCCCCGCCTTCATTGGCGACGAATTGCGCGCCTGCGCTGACGTTATCGCGCGTACCGACGACAAAATGCAGGAAATCTTTAAGGCGCTGCAATTGCTGCACGATTCCGAGGACGAATTTCGTGAATGACTGCGCTTGCGCGAAAAGAAATGGACGTCCGTAAGGACGAATAGAGAAAATGGTTTTTGTACAGCAAAAACCGAGGCTCGCAAAGGTCAGAGACAAATCATCTTTGTGATCGAAGACGGGTGGGCACCTGCCGACAGTCAGGCCAAATTCATGTCAGGAGGAAAAACCGTGTTTTCTTATGTTTGGCCGATGGCACTGATCGTTTTCTCGAATGTGGTTTATCAGATCTGCTGCAAGTCTGTGCCGGATGGCTTAAATCCATTTGCCTCGCTGTCTGTCACATATCTGGTTGGCGCCGCAATATCCATTCTGTTGTATTTCCTCTTGAAGAAGCCAGGAAATCTGCTTCAGGAATACCATAAGCTGAATTGGGCGCCTTTCATGCTTGGAATCGCAATCGTGGGGCTTGAAGTTGGATTCATATATGCTTATAAGGCGGGATGGCAGGTCAGCACAGCTTCCATCGTGCAAAGCTCTTTTCTTGCAGTCCTGCTGATTTTTGTGGGATGGACGCTTTATCACGAAGCCTTCACCTGGAATAAGATTGCCGGCGTATTCATCTGCCTTGTAGGACTTGCGGTAATCCGTCTGAAATAATTTTGAAATCCCAGCCTGCCTGCAAAACGCAAACCGGCCGAAAGAGAAACAACCCTCTTTCAGCCGGTATTTTTCTTCGCTTCGCTTTGAAAAATGCCTATTCTGTATTTGTTATAGTTAATGAATTAAATTATTGACAAGAAATCCCGGATCGTCTATAATGTTTGCAGCGATATAGAAGAACAACACGGAGGAAACAGGCATGCGATACACACTAAACGGCACATGGGAGCTTTCCTTTTCCATGCCGGGAGACGGGCGGCGTGTGGAAATCCCGGCCACGGTGCCAGGCAACGTGGAACTTGCGCTGGAAGAGCACGGGATTTTGGCAGACTGTATGCCGGCAGACAGCGCACATGCGGCATCGGCATTTGAACAAATAGACGATTGGACATATATCCGCCGCTTTGATGCTCCGAA
>JAQXRL010000143.1 GCA_029218505.1 Eubacteriales bacterium
GTCAGCGTCTATCCCAAGACGGAGGTTGCCGCCGAATAAGCGGATTTGCCGAATGGAAAGCGTGCCAATTTGTTGGCACGCTTTTTTCTCAAAACAAAAGAGACGGCTGACGGAGGGATCCCGATGCAAAAACAATGCGGACCGGAAACAATCGATTTGCGCACGACGTTGGTGGACAGTGCCCAATGCTTTCATTGGATTGAGCATGATGGGCGATTTGGCGCGCTTGTTCATGGCAATGCAGTTTGGCTTTGGCAGGACGAGGACGGCGGCGTTTGCGCGGACTGCGACGATTGGATGGGACTGCGAAAATACTTGGATTTGGATCGGGATTACGACTTGGCGTTGTCGCCGTATTTGCAGTACGAACAGTGCAGAAGGGCAATCCGCAGCTTTGGCGGGCTGCGGATTCTGAACCAGGATCCATGGGAAGCGCTGGTGGCGTTTCTCCTTTCCGCCAACAACAATGTATCCCGGATTCGCCGTTTGGTGACGGCAATCAACCGCGCATATGGAAGCGAGATAGACGCGGGCGGCGTGACGTTATACGGCTTTCCGGAAGCAACGGCGCTGGCCAACACAGAAGAAGAGGCCTTGCGCAAACTGGGCGTGGGATATCGCGCGCCATATTTGGTGGAAACGGCGCGCAGGGTCGCGGACGGTTTTCCCCTGTGGGATTTATGGAAAATGCCTTATGACGAAGCGCATCGCCTGCTAATTTCTTTGCCGGGTGTGGGAGACAAGGTAGCGGATTGCGTGCTGTTGTTTGGGTGCGAGCATGCGGAGGCGTTTCCAGTGGATGTATGGGTTGAGCGATTGATGAACGCCTGGTTTGATCTGCGGGAAAAAAACAGGACGCGGTTGGCGCAAAGATCGCGGGAACTGTTGGGAAAAAATGCAGGGCTATTGCAGCAGTATCTGTTTCATGCGGCGCGTACAGGCGCAATTGAATTGACGATTTGAGGAATGTGCAATGCTGGGTATATGGAGTAACTTTGGCGCGGTGATCGTGGGCGGAATTTTGGGGACGCTGCTGCGCGGCGGAATTCCGGAAAAATATCGTTTGATTGTCAATCAGGGGTTGGGGCTGTGTGTCCTGCTCATCGGGGTATCCGGAGCCATTGCCACAGAACATACCATTGTGGTGATCGTGTCTGTGGTCGCGGGTGCGTTTTTGGGGGAACGACTTGGAATTGAGCGGGGATTGGACAAAATGGGCGCCTTTGCCCAACGCAAATTGGGCGGCGGCGACGAAGGATTTGCCACGGGATTTGTAAACGCCACGCTGCTGTTTTGCGTGGGCGCCATGGCGGTGGTTGGTTCCCTCAACGCGGGTCTGGCCGACGATCCGGATACTTTGTTGGCAAAATCGGCGTTGGACGGCGTGTCTGCGGTGATTTTCGCGTCCTCCTTTGGCCCGGGCGTAATTTTTGCCGCCATTCCCATGACGCTGTATCAAGGCGGAATTGCCTTGCTTGCGGGAGTGCTGCGCCCGCTTTTGACGGACACCATCATTGCAGAGATGTCCGCTACGGGTTCGGTGCTGATCATCGGGCTGGCCGTCAACATGCTGGGGTTGGGCAAGGATCGCATTCGCGTGGCCAATATGCTGCCGGCGATGTTTATCCCCTGCCTGTATTTTCCCCTGGCGGATTGGATTGCCGGCGTGATTCGCGCAATCGGGTAAAATGGGGGAGGCGGACGCCGCATGGGTACGATTTTGAAAAAAATCCGATCGAACTATATGGTACATACCTTTTTCAGCATTCGCGGCAATGCGCGCGCCTGCATTTGGACAGAGCCGCTTTGGGGAATTCCATATAATCTATATATTCCTTATGTGACACTGTTTATGACGTCGCTGGGATTGGATTACTTTCAGATTGGCGTCATTACCTCGATTTCCGTCGTGAGTCAGGTGATTTCCTCGCTGCTTTCCGGCGTGATTACCGACAAGCTGGGGCGCCGGTGGGCGACCGTGATCTTTGATACCCTTAGCTGGAGCGTCCCGGAGGTGCTTTGGGCGTTTTCCCAAAATTTTGCCTGGTTTGCCGTGGCGGCGCTGTTCAACGGGATGTGGCGCGTGACGGAAAATTCCTGGAATCTGCTGCTGGTGGAGGATACCCCAAGGGAACAGATTGTTCCGTTGTTCGCCCTGACACAACTGATGGGGCTGTTGGTCGCCTTCGTGACGCCATTGTCAAAGTTTGCCATTGAAGCCTTTGGCGTGGTGCGCTTTATGCGCTTCATGTACGGATTTACAGCTGTTTCCATGACTGTGAAGTTTCTGTTGCTGCATGCTGTTTCCCATGAAACGGAAATTGGCAAGCGCAGAATGGAACAAACCCGGCATATTCCCATGTGGAAAATGGTTTGGCAATGCAAGGACGTATACTTGCGGATCATTCGGGAAAAACGCATGCGGTGTACGCTGGCAATTATGGCTTGTTTTATGCTCATCAACGCCACCAACAGCAATTATTTCGCAATCTATATTTGCGAACGGTTGGGCGTGCGCCAGAGCGACGTGTCTTTGTTTGCCACGCTGAAATCCATGGTGACGTTGATGTGCATTTTTTTGTTGGTTCCAAAGCTGAAAAAAATGACGTTTCGCAAGCCTATGCTGATATGTTGGGGCATCTTTGCGCTTTCCCAGGGATTGCTGATGCTGAATCCCGGCGGAAAGGCGATGGCGCCCATGCTGGTGCTGAACGTGCTGATGGAAGCGGCGGCGCTGTCGGTGTTGAATCCCATGACCAGTTCGCTGCTGTTTATCAACGCAAATTCCGACGAACGGGCGTTGATTTGCGGGCTGGTGTATGCCACCATTGCCCTGATCGTAGCGATATTCCCGGCGTTTGTGGGACTGTTGGCCAACGTCAGCCTTCTGCTGCCCTTTGCATCCAATTTGTTCTTGTTTGTGGTGGCGGCGGCAATGACGGTGGCCATCAGCAGGCTTCCCAGTCCGGATGGCTATGAAAACGCCGCGTGATGCGGAGGATTCGCTAAAACAAAGCGGCGAGCTGTTCTTCGGTTTCTTCGGGCCGCATTTTCCGAAGCGCCAGAATAAACCGGGCGTCTTCTTCGTGGTAACTGCACGTAACCAATAAAAGCAACTCGTCTCCCCAGACTACTTCCACGGGCGAGCGAACCAGCGAGCGGGCGCGCATTTCCGCAACAAAGGCGTGGAAACTGTCCTCGTCGAAGGAGAAACGCCGCAGCTGAAAAAAATCCTCGCTTTCGGGCTGCATGGACGCGTGAAAGGCCGCGAAGGGGACATAGGTGCCATTGGCATAGATGGTGTCAAAATACGCGATGGGGTGATTGCCCAAATATTCCTGATTGGAAAACAGCGTAAGTTTGGCAAACATGCCGCCGTTTTTCATGTTGTGCCCATATACGATCAGCGATGAATCGCCGGGATACAGGCGGTTTACGCCATCCAGGAACAGCGTGCCGGCATCGCTGCGTTCCCCGTCGAAATTATGCGACAGATAGTATTCATTGTCGTTCAGACGCTGTACCACCGGCATGGAAATGGTGTCGCCAATTTCCAGATATCCCACCGTGTCTGGATTGCGCTGCAAGAGCTGATCAAAACTGCGCTGGATGGACGGCGCGGTGGGCAAAGGCTTCACCAGCGTGTCCGCATTGGGCGTGGAAAGAACAGGCGAAGGCTCCGGGGACACGGTGGGCGAAGGCTGTGGTGCGGACGCGGTGGGCTGCAAAGTTGGCGCGAGCGTTGTTCGGGCATATAGCGCCTGCACGCGTTGATTTGCGCGCTTGACAGCCATACCGTCGGCATACCAGTTTGCCAAATACAGCGCGCAAAGCAGGAAGACCAGGGCGCTAAGCCATTTCGCCAGGGAGCGCGCTTGCCGGCGAAGGGCGCGTTTTTTTTCGTGTTTCATAAAAATATTATAGCCCAGGATTCGCAGGAATGCAAGCGTGCCGGCAAAGAATTGTGCTTTGATTTAACTTTACAGAAGCGTGGATGCGTGGTACAATAACCACGTCCTTGAAAATAGAATAGGCTTGCTTCACCGCTTCAGTGCGGAACATGGAAAGGGGCAGGAACCCACGAGTCGGTCACTGGGAAGACTTCTGCGCAAGCAAGAAGGATAGGTCAGATACATGGAAGCAAGCAGTGTTTCTGCCGGAACCATGAAACGCGTCATTTTCCGCATGGGCCAGGCATGCGGATTTTTGTTCGCTTGCCGGGTCGATGGTTTATGTCCGTTGGTTTTGGCCAACGGACAATTTATTTTTGGAGGGATACATATGCGGAGACAAATCATGAAGGCAATGGCTTTGCTGCTGGTATTTTGCACGGCGATTTTTGGATGGGCAATGGCGGAGACACAGGAAGCGCCCGTTGTGTATGTGACGATTTCGGCCGAAGGCGCGCTCGCCCTGGTGCGGCAGGAAGTAGAACTGACGGACGTGGATGGAGACGGCGCGCTTACGATCAACGATGCGCTGATCGCCGCCCATGAAGCGGCCTTTGAGGGCGGCGCGGAGGCCGGATATGGCGCGGATACCGGTGAGTACGGATTGTATATCACCAAACTGTGGGGCGTTGAAAATGGCGGCAGCTACGGATATTGCAAAAACAACGCCGCCTGTGCAAGTTTGTCGGATCCGGCGGCGGACGGCGACGAAATCGTGGCGTATACGTATGCGGATCTGGAGTCCTGGTCGGACGCGTATGCCTATTTTGACGCGTTTTCCATGAACACGTCCGCCAACGAGGAAACGGTTCTGGTGTTGAAGGTTTCCGGCTTTGATGCGGATTGGAATCCGGTGGAAACGCCCCTGGAGGGCGCGGTCATCACCGTCAACGGGGAGGTCACGGAAGTCGTGACCGACATGAACGGCCAAGCCCTGATTTCCCTGGGCGAGCCGGGAGAATATGTCATCAGCGCTACCGCAGCGGATATGATTCTGGTGCCGCCGGTGTGCGTAATTACGGTGGAATGAGATGAAAAGACTGTTTGCGCTTCTGCTGGCAGCGCTGATGCTGGCGCTGCCGGCAGTCGCGGAGTCGAACATGGAGGGCACGGCAGAGTACTTGCGGGAGGCCGTGCCCGATCCGTGTTTTGGCTGCGAATGGATTGCCTTGGGCATGTGGGCGGGAAAATGCCTGCCGGAAGAATGGGCGAATGCCTATGTGCCGGCGCTGGAGGAAACGCTGGCGGAGTGTGGGGGAGATTTGGGCGCAAAGCGCACGGAATATGCGAAGCTGACGCTGGCCGTAACCGCGCTGGGTTTGGATGCGACAGACGTTGGAGGCTATGATCTTGTTGCGCCGTTGCGGGAATTTGACGCCGTGGTGAGGCAAGGACTCAATGGTGCGATTTTTGCCCTGATCGCCCTGGACAGCGGAGAATACGCGGCGCCTCAGGACTTGCGACGGCAATACGTGGAATATATCCTGGCTCGTCAGACCGAAGACGGCGGTTTTGCCTTTTCCGGAAGCAATGCCGATGCGGATATGACCGCAATGGCGCTGTGCTCCTTGGCGGCATACCGGCAGGAGGACGCGGTGGGCGCGGCGGTTGACGCGGCGGTAGAATGCCTGTCTCAAATGCAGCGGGAAGACGGCGGTTACGCCAGCTGTGGAACGCCCAATGCAGAAAGCTGCGCGCAGGTGATTTTGGCGCTGACCTCTTTGGGGATCGACGTAGAGGATGCTCGATTCGTAAAAAACGGAACCAGCGTGGCGGAAGCGCTGGATCAATACCGGCTTGAAGACGGCAGTTATGCGCATTTGGAAGCGGGAAACACAGCGATGCTGGCGACGCAGCAGGCATTTTTGGCGCTGACTGCCATGGAGCGTGCAAAAGACGGCGAAGCCGGAGTGTATTGCATAAGGAGCGGTGGAACGCATGCATAAGCGAACAGGACGGCTGCTGATCGCGTTGATGGCGTTGGCGTTGATCTTGGGCGGCGGATATTTGGCCTTGCGCCCACAAGAAGACGGCGAATCCGGCGGAATGTGCAGGCTGATCATCCGATGCGACACCATTTTGGATCACATGGATGCATTGGACGCGTCCAAACGAGAGTATGTGCCTGCGGACGGGCGAATTCTGGATACCGGCGAAGTGTCCTTCCGAAAGGGCGACAGCGCGTTTGATTTGCTGAAACGGGAAATCACCGGCCGGAACATGCAGTTTGAGTTCAAGAAGCTTCCTGTAAGCGGCGGCGTGTACGTAGAAGGCATTGCAAACTTGTACGAATTTGATGTGGGAGAACTGTCCGGATGGCAGTTTTCCACAAATGGCGTATTCGGCGGAGAGGACTGCGGTTCCTATCGATTGCACGATGGGGATACGATTGCGTTTCTGTATACGTGCGATCTGGGAAAAGACATTGGAGGAAGCATTTACGAATGAAGGCGGCGAAGCGGGACGGCTTTGGCGAATACCATCCCACGGTGTGTTTGGCCTGGTTTGTGGCGGCATTGGGATTTTCCATGACGTTAAAGCACCCGGTTTGTTTGACGCTATCGTTGCTGGGTGCGATTGCCTATGCAATCACGCGCAATCCCCGCAAGGCATGGCGCGATTTGGCAATTAGCATGCCGATGCTGTTGCTGACCGTCGTGATGAATCCCTTGTTCAGCCATGAGGGGATAACGATTTTGCGGTATCTGCCCGATGGAAATCCTTTGACGCTGGAATCCATCTGCTATGGTTTGGTGGCGGGAAGCATGCTGGCCACCACGATTCTGTTGTTTTTTACCATGACAGGCGTGTTTACATCGGACAAGCTGGCGTATTTGCTGAGCAAGGCGGCGCCCGCGCTGGGATTGATCTTTTCTATGACGTTGAGTTTTGTGCCGCGGTTTCGGCATCATGGGGTGGAAGTTTTGCGGGCGCGCAGGGCGTTGAAGGGCGGAAACGCGCCGTCTTCCGGCCGGGAAAAATGGAGGGAAGCCGGCCGTGTGATTTCCGCCATGGCGGCATGGTGTCTGGAAGGAAGCATGGCTACGGCGGACAGCATGCGCTGCCGGGGATATGGCATGCCAGGGCGCACAGCCTTCCATCTGTGGCGGTTTGAAACGCGGGACGCAATTCTGATGGCGGGAATTCTGGCGCTGTCGGGATATGTTTTGGTGGGCCAACTTTCCGGGGCCGTGGCGTTTGCGTATTATCCCGCAATTGCCGCGCCCAACCTTTCGCCGTATGGGATCAGCGTCATGGCGTCGCAGGGACTTTTGTTTGCGGTTCCGGCCGCGATCAACATTTGGGAGGATTTTCGTTGGCACAGTTTGACATCCGGAACCTGACATTCCAATATCCAGAGGAACGAGAGTTCGCGCTGCGGGACGTTAGCTTGTCCATCCGCCAGGGCGAATTTGTGTTGCTGACGGGTCCGTCCGGATGCGGCAAGACCACGCTCCTCAAGCATTTTCGCACGGAATTGACGCCGGCAGGCCGCTGCAGCGGCGCGTTTTTGTACGAAGGTTCTCCCATTGCGGAGATGAACAGGCGGGAACAGACGGAACAGATCGGTTTTGTTGGGCAAGATCCTGACGCGCAAATTCTTGCGGACAAGGTATGGCATGAAATGGCGTTTGGATTGGAATCGTTGGGGAAGGACGGAGATTTCATTCGAAGGCGCGTGGCGGAAATGGCTGCGTATTTTGGCATTGCGGACTGGTTTCATAAGGATACCGCGACGTTATCCGGCGGCCAAAAGCAGCGGCTCAACCTTGCGGCGGCGATGACGCTGGCGCCCCGAGCGTTGGTGCTGGATGAACCCACCGCCATGTTGGATCCGATTGCGGCAGGCGAATTTCTGCAAAGCGTGGGGCGAATCAATCGGGAACTGGGCGTGACGGTGATCATGACGGAACATCGCCTGGAGGAGTCCATGCCGCTGTGTACCCGCTTTGTGGAAATGCGCAAGGGCAGCATTGTGTTGGACGAGCCGCCGCAGAAGGCCGTGGGCGCCCTGTGGAAGTCGGGATCCCGCATATGTTCCGCGTTGCCCGCGCCCATGCGCGCCTGGGCTATGCTGGATGGAGAAGGATTTGCACCGATGAGCGTGCGGGAAGGCAGGGAATGGCTGGCGCGCTTTGCGGAGGGGAAAAAGTCGGATCCGTCCCGATATCGACAGGCACCCTGCGCGCCCGGAGAAGCGATTGGCCGCCTGAAGAACGTGTGGTTTCGCTATGAAAAGGATGGCCAGGATGTGCTGCGGGGTTTTTCGCTGGAGATTCGCCGGGGGGAAATTCTGGCGTTGATGGGCGCAAATGGGGCGGGCAAAACCAGCGCCATGGGTGTGTTGGCAGGCTTGGAAAAGCCATGGCGCGGCGACGTGCGCAGGCAGGGACGGGTGACGATGCTGCCGCAGCGTCCTCAGGCGTTGTTTTCCCGGGAAAGCGTGATGGAAGAGTTGCAGGAAGTGTCCCGGGAGGATGAGAAAATTGCCGATATGGCGCGCTTTTGTGATTTGACGGCGCTTCTGGATCGCAATCCATGGGATTTGTCCGGAGGCGAGATGCAGCGCGTAGCGCTGGCGAAAGTGCTGCTGACGCAGCCGGATATTTTGCTGTTGGACGAACCCACCAAGGGATTGGACGTGGGCTTTCAGCGGAAAATGGCGGAAATCCTGCGCAAACTTGCCGGCGATGGGATGGCAGTGGTGATGGTAAGCCATGACGTGGATTTTTGCGCGCGATTTGCCCACAGAATCGCCATGGCGTTTGACGGGTCGATTGCCGCAGAAGGCGCTCCCAGGACCTTTTTTCCGGGGAACCATTTCTATACCACCGCGGCAAACCGGATGGCGCGGGAAATTTTGCCTGACGCATTGACCGCGGAGGATATTGCCGCTGCCTTTGGCGTGGAGCAATCCGAACCGCTTTCTCCGCCGCCGGAAGAAAAGGAGCCGCCGTGCCCCGCAGCAGAGGCAACGCAACCGGCGTTTCGCAGGCGAAAACGTCTGTCAAACGGGGCGAAGTGGGTGTCGGCCGCGTGTTTGGCTGCAATTCCGCTGACCATTTTGGCGGGCGTGTTTTGGATGGGCGAAAGGCGATACGCCGGAACTTCGCTTCTGGTGTTGCTGGAGGCGATGCTGCCCTTTGTGGTGTCGTTTGAAGGGAAAAAACCCTCTGCCAGGGAAATCGCGCTGCTGTCTGCGATATGCGCCGTTGGCGTTGCGGGGCGCGCGGCGCTGTTCATGGTGCCTGCATTCAAACCTGTCCTGGCTGTGGTCATCGTATCCGGGGTGGCGCTGGGAGCGCAGCAGGGGTTTCTGGTGGGCGCAATGACCATGTTTGTGTCCAATTTCTTCTTTGGACAAGGGCCATGGACGCCATGGCAAATGTTGGGCGCAGGTTTGACGGGTTTGGTGGCGGCGCTGCTGTTTCGTGGACAGGCAAGGCGTTCTATGCTGTGCGCGTATGGCGCGGCGGCGGCCTTGCTGCTGTATGGAGTCGTGGTAAATGTGGCGACGGTGTTTCTGTATCAACACAATCCCACGCCGGCGATGTTTTTGACGGCCATGGCAACGGGATTGCCGTCAGATTTGACCCATGCGGTGGCGACGGCGGTGTTTTTGTGGTTGTTTGGGGAATCATTTTTGCGAAAAATTATGCGGGTGCGCCGGAAAATTGCCGCATTGGAAGAACGATAGAAGCAATTTTCGGAAGAAAGCCGCAAAGAAGAAGGGTTGGCCGCATGCGGTGCGGTCAACCCTTCGAAGAATTTTCCGGGAATTTTTCAATCGGTGCGCCAGGGGAAATTACTTTTGCCTCATGGCGCGCATTGCATTCAGAATGGCCAGCACGGACACGCCAACATCGGCGAAAACGGCTTCCCACATACCTGCAATTCCCATGGCGCCCAGAACGAGCACCAACGCCTTGACAAACAGGGCGAAGACGATGTTTTGGCGCACAATGGAGAGCGTTTTCCGGGCAACGCGGATGGCCACGGGAAGCTTCGATAGGCGATCGTCCATGAGCACGACATCGGCGGCTTCAATGGCGGCGTCGCTGCCCAGGGCGCCCATGGCAATGCCCACATCCGCACGAGACAGCACGGGAGCATCGTTGATGCCGTCGCCCACGAAGGCCAGCGTGCCTTTTCTTTCGTCCTGCAAAAGCAGCCGCTCCACCACTTGAACCTTGCCTACGGGCAGCAATTCCGCATGCACGTCGTCCATGCCCAATTGGTTGGCGACATACCGGCCGGCACGATCCGCATCTCCCGTAAGCATTACCAAACTGCGTACGCCCTGCTGACGAAGCGCTGACAGGACGTCTTTTGCGCCTTCCTTGATGGTGTCTGAAATGACGATATATCCCAAATACTTTTTGTCAAAGCATACGTGAATCACGGTTCCCGGACGGCTGGGTTCCGGGCAAGCGGAGGCGGAAATTCCGGCGCTTTCCATATGCCGGCGGTTTCCCACAAAAGCAGGTTTTCCGTCTACCGTGGCGCAAATGCCCATTCCGGAAATTTCCCGGACGTCGCGAACGCGGCGTTCGTCCACGCTTCCTGCGGCGCGGCGAAGGGATGCGGCGATGGGATGGGTGGAAAAGCATTCCGCGTGGGCGGCCACGTCCAGCAATTCCTGCTTGGAAGCGGCGTTTGGCATTACTTCCACGACGCTGAAGGTGCCTTTCGTAAGCGTGCCTGTTTTGTCAAACACCATGGTGTCCGCCTTGGCAAGCGCTTCCAGATAATTGGATCCCTTTACCAGAATTCCCTGGCGGGAAGCGCCGCCAATGCCGCCGAAAAAGGACAGCGGCACGGAGATGACCAGCGCGCAGGGACAGCTGACCACCAGGAAAATCAGCGCGCGATGCAGCCATTGGGCGAAATTGCCGCCTGTAAAGATGGGGGGCAACAATGCAAGGCATACCGCGGCGATTACCACGGCAGGCGTATAAATTTTCGCAAAACGCGTGATGAAATCCTCCGAACGCGCTTTGTTCATGGAGGAGGATTCGACAAGTTCCAGAATTTTGGACGCAGTGGATTCGCCAAACTCCTTGGTAACGCGCACGCGCATCAGGCCGGTCATGTTGACGCAGCCGCTGATTACGGCGTCGCCCGCATGCACGTCCCGGGGCATGGATTCGCCGGTGAGCGCCGTTGTGTTCAAGGAAGAATCGCCTTCCAGCACGATGCCATCCAGCGGGATTTTTTCGCCGGGACGCACCACGATTACCATTCCAACCTGGACTTCCTCCGGGTCTACACGCACGACGCCGCCGTCCTGTTCCAAATTGGCGGAATCCGGGCGAATGTCCATGAGCGCCGCGATGGACTTGCGGCTTTTGCCCACGGCATAGTGTTCGAACAGGGAACCGATTTGATAAAACAGCATGACGACAACTGCTTCCGGGTATTCTCCAATGGCCAGCGCGCCGACGGTTGCCAGCGACATGAGAAAATTTTCGTCAAATACCTGGCCGCGCAGAATGTTTCGCCCGGCAGAGTACAATACGTCCCAACCGACAAACAGATATGGAACCATGAATAGCGCAAACCGCAAAGCGCCCTGCAGGGGCAACAGTATGGCGGCCGCAAACAAAACGGCCGCGCATAAAATGCGAATGAGTTCACGCTTCAGCTTCTTCTCCATGGAATCACTTCCTAACGCAGAATCTTGCATTCCGGCTCAATTTTTGCCACGGCTTTGACGGCGCTTTGCAGGATTTCCTCAAAGCGTTCGTCTTCTGCTTCCAATACGAGGCGCTGCGTCATAAAACTAATGTTGGCGGCTTTTACTCCGTCGATTTTTCGAATGGCGGCTTCCATTTTTGCGGCGCAGTTTGCGCAGTCCAGATCTTGCAGTTTGAACGTCTTTTTCATGTTTCTGTCCTCCTCTTGTATTGTTTTCGCTCTTATTCCTGCACGTGTTCCATTCCTTGGGTCAAAATCAGGATGACATGATCGTCCGCAAGGGAATAAAAGATGCTTTTTCCCTCCCGGCGACTCTTTACCAGCTTGCTGGATTTCAAAATCGACAACTGATGGGAGATGGCGGACTGGGACAGATGAAACAATTGCGCAATATCGCACACGCACAGCTCGCTTTCATATAGCGCGTAAAGAATTTTCACGCGCGTAGAATCGCCAAAGACCTTGAATACTTCCGCTAGATCCATTAACTGTTCGTCCGCAGGAAGCGTTTTCTTCACGAGATCCAGTTTCTCCGGATGCACGACATTTTCCTGACAGCAATCGCTCTTTTCCAATTCATGCATGTATCTCATCCTTTATTTATAAACATATGAACAATTGTTCAACTGATAATATTATACGGCGAAAGGGGAAATCTGTCAAGCTTCAGGGGCGGCTTCATTCAAAAGTAACATTTCACGAAAATGGCATATTTCGCGGGATTTTACATGGAAAGCGCTTGTGTGGAGGGATGAAATGTGTTATAATAATCGGCGTGACATCGGACGGTCCTCTGCCGGCACCGGTTATGAACGTCCTTGAGAGGAAGGAGGCCCAATTCCATGAATGAGATCATCCGTTCCATTGAGAGCGCCCAGCTCCGAAGCGACATTCCGGATTTTGAAATCGGCGATACTGTCCGCGTTCAGGTGAAGGTTGTCGAAGGCTCCCGCGAGCGCCTGCAGGCGTTTGAAGGCGTTGTAATTGCCCGTCGCAACGGTTCTGTTCGTGAAACGTTTACGGTTCGCCGCACGTCCTATGGCGTAGGCGTAGAGCGTACGTTCCCGCTGCATTCTCCCCGTGTAGACAGCATTACCGTGATCCGTCGCGGTAAGGTTCGCCGCGCGAAGCTGTACTATCTGCGTAAGCTCAGCGGCAAGGCTGCCAAGGTGAAAGAGAGAACCTGATTCGGTTGGCAAAAGAACGGGAATCGCTGTGCGGTTTCCGTTTTCTATTTCGATGGGAAAGAAAACCGGATGTGCCCAAGCGACGTGGCCGGTTTTCATAAAGGAGACATGTATGCCGTCGATTCAATGGTATCCCGGGCATATGGCAAAGACCCGCAGGCTGTTGGAAGAGCAATTGCGGGCGGTGGATGCGGTGGTGGAGTTGTGCGATGCCCGCGCGCCCATCGCGACGAGAAACGCGGATTTGCTCAGGCTGACGCGCGGCAAGGCGCGCATCCTGATTTTGAACAAGGCGGATTTGGCAGACGACCGGGAGACATCGCGTTGGCTGGAATACTTTCGAAAAATGGGCTTGGAGACCATGCGGTTCAATTCCAACGGCGGGAAGGTCAACGCAATGCTGGAACGCATTCAAGGCGCCGCAAAGCCGGCCATCGAGAAATATGCAGCGCGCGGCGTGAAAAAGACGGTACGGTTGATGGTGCTGGGGATTCCCAATGTGGGGAAGTCTACGTTTATCAACCGCATCAACGGTTCCGCAGTGGCAAAAGCTTCGGATCGTCCCGGCGTTACCAGGGCAAACCAGTGGGTAAAGATTGGTCCGTATCTGGAATTGCTGGATACGCCGGGCATGCTGCCGCCCAAATTGGACGATCAGTACAGAGCGCGCTTGCTGTCCTATCTGGGTTCGGTTCGGGATCAGATTTTGGACACGGAGGAACTGGCTTCCGGATTGCTGATGCTTTTGGGAAAAATTGCGCCGGATGCCGTGCGCGCGCGGTTTAAGTTGCCGGAAATCCTGCCGGAGACGCCGGAGGAATTGTTGGAGGCCGCGTGCAAAGGGCGCGGTTGGATCCTGTCCGGAGGAAGATTGGATACGGAGCGAGGCGCGGCGCTGGTTTTGGATGAGTTCCGGGCAGGGAAAGTGGGGAAAATTACCATCGAACGGTTGCCGGAGGCATAATACGCGCTGTTGTGTCGTTGGGAAAATGTTGCCGCTCTTGGAGCAAATCCAGGGGCGGCCTTTTGCGTTGGAGAAGCGTGCAAGGGACAGAAGAAGGCCATCCTGCAGCACGCTGGAGATGTGCGTCCAATACGAAAAGAAGGAATCCATGGCAGGGAAAGCGTTGTCGGATTCGATTGCGGATATGCGGAAAAGGGAAGAGAAGCAAGCATCGTCGCTTCAGGGCATTCATCGGAAGATCGTGGGCTTTGCGGATTCTTCCTGAGAGTTTTTCCCGGGAAGAAGGCGTCTTGGCGCGCCGAAAGCCCCCAAGTCGGGGGCTTTCGGGGAAAATGTTTTGCACTGGTTGGTTGAAACCGTCCGCTCTATGGTTGCGGCGCTTTGGAATGTGGTCATGCGCGGTTGTTTCATGCTATTTTTCAGGATTGTTCTGCGCGTCCAAGGCATCTGAAGTTTCCGTCCATTCAGCATACAGGGAATCCAGCAAGGATTGGGCTTGCGCGTGCTCCTGGGCAAGGCGCCGCGCTTCTTCGGGAATTTTGTATACCTGGGGATTGCCCATCTGCGCTTCCAATTGCTGAATTTGGGCTTCCGTTTCGCCAATGCGCGTTTCCAGGGCGGCAATCCGTTGAGCAAGCGCCTTTTTCGATTCCGCGAAAAGCCGTTGCTCGCGCTTTTCTTTTTCCATTTGCGTGCGCGTCATGCCGTTGAACGCATCCGATTCATCCGCCAGGGATTCCAGGCGTTTTTTCTCCAGATAATCGTCGTAATTTCCCAAATATTCGCTTACACCGTCCGGCCGCATTTCCACAATCCGGTTTGCAACGCGATTGATGAAATAACGGTCGTGGGACACGGTGAGAATGGTTCCTTCAAAGTCGTTCAAGGCAGCTTCAAGAACCTCGCGGCTGTCCATGTCCAGATGGTTGGTGGGCTCGTCCAGCAACAGAAGGTTGTCTTTGCGCAACATCAGCTTTGCCAAAGCGACACGGCCTTTTTCGCCGCCGGAAAGGGTGTGAATGGGCTGAAAGACGTCGTCTCCTGTGAGCAAAAACAGGGCGAGCACGCTGCGGATTCGATCGATTTCCAGGCGGGGAAAGTCATCCCAAACTTCGTTTAATACGGTCTTTTCCGCATGAAGCTGGGCTTGCTGCTGGTCATAGTACCCCAAATCCACGTTGGAACCAAATTCTACCGTGCCGCGGTCGGCGGAAAGCTGCCCGGCGATGATATTCAGCAGGGTGGATTTCCCGACGCCGTTTGGCCCGATAATGGCTACCCGGTCTCCTGCGCGCAGATGCAGATGGAAATCCGAAAACAGTGTTCTCCCATGAAAGCTCTTGGACAGGTTTTTTGCGAACAACACGTCGTCGCCTGTCCTGCGCCGGGCCTCGAAGGAAAAGCGAACTTTCTGCTCGCTGACGGGTCGTTCGATGCGTTCCATTTTCTCCAGACGCTTTTCCCGACTTTCAGCGGCTTTGATGGATTTTTCCCGATTGTACATGCGGTATCGGGCAATAATGGCCTGCTGCCGTGCAATTTCGGCCTGCTGCAGTTTATACTCCTTCAGCTGACGTTCGATGTCTGCTTGGCGTTTTTCCATAAATTGATCGTAATTGCCAACATATTGCACGATTTTGCGCATGGAAAGTTCCGCCATGCAATCGCAAACGGCGTTGAGAAAATACCGGTCGTGGGAGATGACCAGCACGGTGCCGCGATATTTCTTCAGCGTTTCTTCCAGCCATTGGGTGGATTTGAGATCCAAATGGTTGGTGGGCTCGTCCAGCATGAGCAGGTCTGGCTGGGTGAGCAGCAAGCGCGCCAAACAGAGACGCGTTTTTTCTCCGCCGGAAAGCAAGCGGGCAGGCTGGTTTTCCCGGCCTTTGGCAAAGCCAAGCCCCGCCAACACGCCTTGAATGCGGCTGGGCCATTCATAGCCGCCGGCGTCCTCGAAACGCTGGGTAAGCCGGGCGTAATCGTCGCTGAGGCGTTGAAACGCCATTTCGTCATCGTGCGCGAGCGCCATTTGGGTTTCCATTGCGCGCAGGCGTTCTTCCATGCGGCGAACGGGTTCGAAAACGCGCTCCAGCTCTTCCAACACGGTGCATTCGCTGGTGATATCCGCTTCCTGGGTCAGCATTCCGATGCGCGCGCCGCGCATGAGAACGATCTCCCCGGAATCCGGCTGCATTTGACCGGAAATCAGGCGAAACAGTGTAGATTTTCCGCTGCCGTTCACGCCAATGAATCCCATGCGGCTTCCTTCCTGAAGGGTGAGCGTGGCGTCTTGCAGCACGGTGTTCATGACGAAAGACTTGCAAACATTTTGAACAGATAACAGTATCATGACATTTCCTCAATGGTTGAAATCGTGGAATCGCGAAACCGTCAGACGCCTTGCCAACGTCCGCTGGCGCCACAGGGCAATACGCCGCCGGCAACGACGGGAAGCACGATTTCGTCTGCAACGACGGCGCCGGAATGGGTTTTGGCGGCCGTCATGGCAAGCATGTTGTTCAGAACGGCGGGCTGCAGACCAGTGGTGTAGCTATTGATCAGAACAAACAGCGCGCGCTCGCTGAGCACCTTTTCACATGCCGCCACCAAATCAAACAGTTCGTCCTCCAGCTTCCATATTTCGCCGCCGGGACCGCGACCGTAACTGGGAGGATCCATCAAAATGCCGTCGTAGAAATTGCCGCGGCGGGCTTCCCGAAGCACAAATTTTTTTGCATCGTCTACAATCCAGCGAATGGCGGTTTCATCAATGCCGGACAGGATGCGGTTTTCCCCGGCCCACTGCACCATGCCCTTGGCGGCGTCCACATGGGTTACTTTTGCGCCGGCCCATGCACAGGCGATCGTCGCGCCGCCGGTGTAGCCGAAAAGGTTGAGCACCTTGACCGGACGGTTGGCGCTGCGAATCAAACCGGACATCCAATCCCAGTTTACGGCCTGTTCCGGAAATAGTCCGGTGTGCTTAAATCCCGTGGGGCGCACGTAAAACTTCCATGGACCATAGGTCAGCGTCCATCGTTCCGGCAATTTTTTGAAAAATTCCCATTCGCCGCCTCCCTTGGCCGACCGATGATAGTGCGCGTCGGCTTGCGA
This sequence comes from Eubacteriales bacterium, assembly GCA_029218505.1. Lineage (GTDB taxonomy): Bacteria > Bacillota > Clostridia > Christensenellales > Aristaeellaceae > SUG1456. The sequence continues at coordinate 16,914 of JAQXRL010000143.1, forward strand.
CCACATTTCTGGCGCTTGTTTGGGCCATATGGCCTGGGGATCGGGCCTGCGCAACAGAATTTTCCCCCAGCGCTCCAGCTTTTCGCCGTCTCCGGTGTCGAGCACCTGATAATCCTGCCAACCATTCGCGATGAACATAATAACACCTCACATTCTTTTATTATAGAATTTTTTTCGTGAGGAATCAACGTAATTCATGAAAAAACAGATCCGCAGAAATTGCGGATCTGCAGCGAAGAAAACAGTTTCAGCGGCGAAGTGCCAAGAGCAGCACAATGCCGGTTGCCAGGGCGGAAACAGGCCCAATGATCCTGAATGCCCGAAGAATGACGGGGAGAAAGATCAGGAACAAAAGGCCGATGGCGCCCAGGATAATGAGAAAATATGCGCCCAGCTTCATGCAAACAACTCCTTTTGCCTGTATGCTGCCTATGCGGCCCGTTATAGTATACGCTGGTTCGACGCGTTTCGTTCGTTGACAGATCGGCAGACGCGTGATACACTGGAAGGGAAGGAGGGATGCCTGTGAAGCGATTGCAATATGAGGAAGCGATGGCGCTGACGACCCGACGTTTGGCCGATGGCGGCATATTCTTATCCGTCGGCGGGGAAAAGCCCAATACCATGACCATTGGCTGGGCGACGATGGGGTATCTCTGGAAAAAACCGGTTTTCGTGGCCATGGTGCGTCCGCAGCGTCATACGTATGCGCTGTTGCAGCAGCAGGGGAGTTTTACCGTCAGTGTTCCCACGAAAAATGCGCTCAAGGGGGAATTGGCCTTTGCGGGTAGCAAATCCGGCAGAGACGTGGACAAATTTCAGGGACATGGACTGACCGCGCTTCCGGCGCAAACCGTTTCCGCACCCATTGTGGGCGAATGCGGATTGCATTTTGAATGCCGCGTGCTGTTGACGCAGGACATGACCGGAGATCGAATGGATCCCGGCGTGCGGGAAAGCTGTTATCCGCGGGAAGATTATCACGTCATGTTTTTTGGCGAGATTCTGGATTGCTACACCACGGACGAATGAAGCGGTCCCACATCCCGTCAAACAGACGGAGAAACGCAGGGTTTTTCAGGCCGGCAGCCGCTTGGTTGCCGGCCTCTTTTCACGCGGTGGGATATGGGCTGTGCTTCTGCGTGGGCGCAGAAGGCTTACATTGCGCTGCCAGGCGTGAGGACAATGGAATGCGCCATCGGGGACATGCTCTGTGTCATGCCAGCTTTGCCGATTGTTTTTTTACCCAAGCATGGTTGCGGAAAATGGGGCAAAGAGATACAATATGCGCATATTACGTTTCGAGGTGCGCGTATGCAGCAGAGATCAAAGTATAGCTTTACAGAAGGGCTGCGGGACGGGGTGCCGATTGGTTTGGGATATCTTTCCGTGGCGTTTACCATCGGCCTGATGGCGGTTCGGCAAGGGCTTTCCGTTGCGGTGGCGGTGGTGATTTCGGCCACGAACCTGACCTCCGCCGGACAAGTGGCAGGCCTTGCGGTCATCGCGGCCATGGGCAGCATGTCTGAAATGGCGCTGACACAACTGGTGATCAATCTTCGTTATGCGCTGATGAGCATTTCCCTGTCGCAAAAGCTGGACAGTGCCTTTTCCACACCGAAGCGCATGCTGGCGGCATTCGGCATGACCGATGAAATTTTTGCCGTTGCGGCGTCCAAGGAAGGATGCATCGGCGCCAGGTATATGTATGGATTGATTCTGATCCCCTTTCTGGGATGGACCTTGGGCACGTTGGCGGGAGCCGTGGCGGGAGATTTCATGCCTGCGTCCGTGAAGGCGGCCATGGGCATTGCAATCTATGGCATGTTTATTGCCATCGTGTTGCCGCCAGCCACAAAGAGCAAAAGCATCGCGATTTGTGCGGCAATGGCGGCGGCGGCGAGCTGTCTGATGCATTATTTGCCAGTTCTGTCCGGCATATCGGACGGTTTTGTCGTCATTCTTTGCGCAGTTGCGGCGGCCGGCATTGCCGCAGTATTTTGGCCGCTGCGGGAGGTGCCGGCATGATGCATGTATATGGACTGATGGCTGTGATGGCCCTTGTGACATATCTGATCCGCATGGCGCCGTTTGTGGCTTTTCGCAGGCAGATCCAGTCTCGGTTCTTGCGCAGCTTCCTGTATTACATTCCCTATGCGGTGCTTTCCGCCATGACCATTCCGGCGATTTTTTCTTCCACGGCCAGCTTAATTTCCGCCGTGGCGGGCTTTTGCGTGGCAGTGCTGCTGGCATTTCGGGGCAAATCCCTGCTGACAGTGGCCATTGCGGCTTGCGCAACGGCCTATCTGGCGGAAATGCTGGCGGGGCTTTTGTAACGAAAAACCGTCCCCGGCAAACGAGGACGGTTTGTTTTTGCATCAGGCGCTTAACGCTGAACGCGACCGGAGGCGTTTCCGCCCGCCAGCGCCAGCACTTCCTTTTCAGACACATGATTAAAGTCGAAATCAATGGTCTGTTTCAGGCAGGAAGCCGCTACGGCAAATTCGATGATTGCCTGGCAATCCCATCCCATGCGCATGGCATGAATCAATCCGCCGCCGAAGCTGTCGCCGCCGCCCACGCGGTCCACGATGTGAATCAGGTAATCCTTCGCGAAATAGGCTTCTTTGCCGTCGTAGAGAATGCCGGACCAGTGGTTGTCGCTGGCAGAAATGGAACCGCGCAGGGTGATCGCCACGTATTGGAAGCCGAACCGCGCCATGAGTTGCTGCGCCACGGAGATATAGCCGTTTTTGTCCAGCTTCCCGGAATTGATGTCTGTGTTTTCTGCGGCGATGCCGAACACGTCCTTCGCGTCCTCCTCGTTTGCAATGCATACGTCCACATACGGCATCAATGTCGCCATGACCTCGCCGGCCTTCTGACGGCTCCAAAGTTTGCCGCGATAGTTCAAATCACAGGAAACGGTGATGCCCTTGGCCTTTGCGGCCTTCAGCGCGTCCAGACAAATTTCCGGAAGTTCTCCGCCCAAAGCCGGGGTGATGCCGGTGAAATGGAACCATTCGCATCCTTCGAAAATGCTGTCCCAATGGAAATCTTCCCGCTTTGCCAGCGCAATAGAACTGCCCGCACGATCATAAAGCACCTTGCTGCCGCGCTGAGAAGCGCCCTTTTCACAGAAGTAAATGCCCAGCCGGGGGCCGCCGCGGACAATTTTGTCCGTGGACACGCCAAAACGGCGCAGTTCGTTGATGGCGCACTGTCCCAAATCGTTGTCGGGAAGCTTGGTCAGATATGCTACGTCCTCGCCATAGTTCGCCAGCGATACCGCAACGTTGGCTTCTCCGCCGGCATAGGTAGCTTCGAATTTCGTGGCCTGCACAAAGCGCAGATAGCCTTCCGGGTTCAGGCGCATCATGATTTCCCCAAATGTCAGAATCTTGCTCATGGTTGTTTCTCCTTGTCGTTATTTTTGTAGAAGATGCACGGCAAAGCCGGCAATTTCGTCTTTCAGATATACGGCGACCAGCTTGCCTTCCTTGATCGCAGCGCTGGCTTCGTCGAAAACATAGCCTTTGCGTTCCAGATGCCATTTTGCCCGCGCAATATGATTCGTGGCGATTGCGAGATGGCCGTGCGTTCCGCGGAAGGGCTTTTTCATGCATTCGATGGCGGTTCCGGCAAAGGTGGAAGAATTCCCGTCTCGGATGGGCAAATTCAGCAGCTTGGCGAATGCGGAGGCATCCCGCATGGCCTGATCGGGCGTTTCGCTGTTGACGCCGATATGCCGCAATTCAAAGCCCAGCATCATGGTTACGGCATTGGCGGTAAGTTCGGTGATTTTTGCCCAATCCTTCTTTTGAATGGCGTCGGAAGGCACCATCCAGCTGCCGCCCACGGCGCGGATCTTAGGAAACGCCAGATATTCCAGGAAATTCTTTTCGTTGATTCCGCCTGTGGGAACAAACCGAATGCCGCCATAGGGTGCGGACATGGCTTTGATCAGCTTCAGTCCGCCCAGCGCTTCCGCCGGAAAGAATTTTACGGTATCCAATCCCAGGGACAGCGCCATTTCGATGTCCGTAGGATTGGCACAGCCGGGCAGCACGGGAATGTCGTGGGCGACGCAATACTTTACCACGTCCGGATTCAATCCCGGGGAGACGATATAGGTGGCGCCGGCGTTCACGGCGGCCTTCACCTGTTCGATGGTGAGCACGGTGCCTGCGCCCAGCATCACTTCCGGCAGCGCTTGCTTCACGTTGCGGATGGCTTGTTCGGCGGCGGCGGAGCGGAATGTGATTTCCGCGACAGGC
>JAQXRL010000144.1 GCA_029218505.1 Eubacteriales bacterium
TGCATGGCAAAGGGACATTTATGAAGCTGAACAGTCACGCGGCCAATACGAACGAGTATGCAATTGATGGAGATTCCGGCGAAGCGGCAGACGATGATATTGTCCGGAATTTCGTAAAAGTGGATGAGCCGACTACGATAACGGGCCATCAGAAATGCATCGAAGAGTTTGTGAAAGCGTCTTGCGGGGAACCGGCGGAGGTTCTTACATCCGGTGAAGACACGATCAAGACCGTGGAGGTTGCAGAAGCGGCGTACATTGCGGCTTCTCAAGATGTTACTGTAAAATTGCCAATTCCTCAGGTTCCGTGGGAAGATCGCGTATACTACCGATAAGGAGCGATTGAAAATATGCGTGTAGGTATTGACGTATTCACGATCCGTGAACTGAATTTGGATCCCTTCCAACAGATCGACTTTGTGGAAAAACGCGGCTTCGAAGGCGTTCAATACGGTGGAATCCGAAGCCTGAGTGATACGCTGGATCTTGGCAAATTGCGTGAGATTCAGGCATATGCGAAAGAAAAGCATGTATATGCACATGTTTCCGTTTCGCCCGTGAACCCTGTGTTCAGTGAACGGAGCTTTGAGGAGCAGAAGAAAAATCTGGAAGAAGAGATCACTGCGGCTGCGCAGGCCGGCTGGCATGAATTGCACAGCATTATGTGTCGTGGCTTGGAGGATCGATATGCTCCCCAAATTCCCTGGAGGCGTCAAGTGGATTTGACGATCAAAATGATCAACCAGTTACGCCCCACATTGGAAAAAAACGGTTCCCGCATCAACATAGAGGATCATAGCGATACCACGTTTGACTGCTTAAGAGTTATCGAAGCCACAGGATCTCATCTTACCGGGGTTTGCCTGGACACGGCGAATACGCTTTGCAATGCAGAAGATCCCGTCATGGCGGCGAAACGCGTGGCGCCGTACACGCATTTGACCCATACGAAAGACGGACTGGTTTGTTTTTGTGAAACAGGAATCCTTCGTCAGGGAAAGGCGCCGGGCCAGGGCAGCGTAGACTTTGAAAAAGTCCTTGCCATTCTGGGCGAATATACGCCGGATCTTCCGCTTTCCATTGAGGATCATAAATGGTTGTTTTCGGCAGATATTTTTGACCCGGAATGGATGTCGCACAATCCTGAATTGACCACGGAGGAACTGGGACGTTTTGTTCAGCTTGCGTGGAAGGGACAGCAAAAACTCATTTCCGGCGAAATCCCCCCGGTAGATGAATACGAAGCGATTCCGTATCTTGACCAAATGGAAGAAAGGCTTGCATTTGGGCGTGATTATCTCAATGGCGTGCTGGAACGCCTGAATCTTCGCGGTTGATGAATGTATATGGCTGCGATAGATTTCTCTATCGCAGCCATATGCATACAAATTTTATGCGTCAGCATGAAGAAAGGAATAGAACATGATTACGATGCGCCTTGAAAATATCGGTATGAATGCCAATAGTTTTTCTGTCTTGTCTTCTGTCGTGTCCCGCAAGTTGCTCGAGCGAGGCTGTGCTATGGGCGATTCGGGAATGAAGATCTCTATTGTGCTGACAGACAAGATGAAAGACGATGAATATCATGTGGCCGCGGAAGCGAATCAGGTGAAGATTGCCACTGGCGGAACTTCTGGCGCGTTTGCTGGAATGGGCGCATATCTTACGAATTGCAAATTTGATGGTTATGGTGGATTTGTTCCTTATGAAGGCGAACTGGCTTTGAAACCTGAAAATCCGATTCACGGAATGTACTTCGCCAGCCATTTTCAAAATTTTTATGAAGCTGCCCCAATCATAGAAAATCAGAAGATCATTGAAGACCTTGCATTGCGCGGATGCAACGCGTTGATGCTGTGGTATGATATGCATCAGTTTGCGGACGTAGATACGCCTGAATCTGTGGCGATGATTGCGCGATTAAAGGCGTTTTTTCAGCATGCCTCCGCCGTGGGAATGAAAACGGTGTTCGGCACGCTGGCGAACGAATCTTTCTGCACCTCGGAACCTGCAATTCGTGCGGAGTGGACGGTTCAAAACGGCTACTTTGCCTTGCCGCGCGGCCATTATCATGTGGAGATTTGTCCGAACAAGGAACAAGGCATGGAGGAAATTCTTGATCAGCGCCGGCGTGTGATGGCGGCATTTTCGGATGTTCGTTTGGACTATATCAGCATTTGGCCATATGACCAGGGAGGCTGTACGTGTTCAAAATGTACGCCGTGGGGCGCAAATGGATTCCTGAAGACCATGAATGCGCTGCACGAACTCTATTCAGAAATCTTGCCGGATGCGAAAATCTTGTGCTCAACCTGGTATTTTGATCACTTTATTCACGGGGAATGGGACGCTTTCAAGGAAGCGATCAATGCCGGCGGATATGAGTATATCGAGTATTTGTTTGGATATTTTGCAAATGATGAACATGTGCCGGAATATATTCGTCAGGGGAACATGCCTGCAGGCAAGCGCATGGTTGCGTTCCCTGAAATCAGCATGTATGGCGCTACGCCGTGGGGTGGCTTTGGAGCGAATCCCATGCCAGAACGGATGGAAAGCAACTTCCGGGAGAACGGAAAACTCTACTGTGGCGCATTGCCATATTCCGAAGGGATTTTCGAAGACATAAACAAGAGCATGATGCTGGCGTTTTATTCCGGCCGTACCGATCGTGCAGAACAAGTTCTTCGCGAATATGCTCAATTCGAGTTGTGCCTGCAGGACGGTTTGGTTGACGATTTTGTTCGCCTCGTCTATGATCTGGAACAAACGTTAAATCGAGAGCCAACAGATTCAGCAGGGCGCCCAATAGACCTAACGGATTTCCCGAATTATCGATATGAGGAACTGCGTTTTGCCATTTGCAATCCTGAAAAGGCTTTGGAAGCAGAACGTTTGGCCTCGAAGATTGATGCGTCCCTTCCGGAAGGAATTCGCACCGGGTGGCGTTGGCGGATAATCCGTCTGCGTGCTAGCATTGACCGGGAACTTTGTGCAAATAACATGCATTTTTCTGCAGAGTTTGAAAAATGTATGGGAGAACTTAGGAAAATCTATCATGCGGACAAGGCATATTATGTTGTCGCGCCCCTAACCCGTCAGGCAGTATGTGATGGCTTGGGCGGTACGATTTAGGAGGTTATGATCATGATGAGCAACACAGTGGGTTTTGTATGCTTCGGGGAAGTGAACACTCCCTTTGAACGGCTGCAAATCAAGCATGATGCAGCATGGAACGCGCTTTCTGTGATCGATGCAGAATTGGTAGATGCGGGCATCGTCATTGACGATTGTGCATATGAGACGGCGGACAAGGCGATTGCGGCATTGAAAGGGAAAGAACTTTCTGCAATCATCCTCTGCGTTGCCGGCTGGGTTCCGACGCATGCGGTGATTCGCGTGACGGACGAATTTCGCGCGTTGCCTATGGTTCTTTGGGGGCTATGCGGATGGGTGGAAAACGGACATATCATTACGACAGCCGAACAGGCGGGCACGACGGCGCTGCGTCCTGCGCTGGAAGCCATGGATTATACCTTCAAATATGTCTATGACGTAATCGGCGAACCGGAACCGATTGATGAGATTGCCTCCTATGTTCGCGCGGCGTATGCAGCCCGCCAGATGCGTCATGCACGAGTTGGCACGATGGGTTATCGCGATATGCTGCTATATGGCACGCAATTCGAGGGCAATTCCATGCGAGGCCAATTGGGCGTCGAAGTAGAGCCGTTTGAAATGCTGGAAATGGTTCGGAAAGCCGAACAGGTTCGCGCGGAAGCGGTTGCGGAACAGATAGAATACATCCGGAAAAACTGGAAGATTCTCAAGCCTTGCGATGACAGCATTCTTGAAAAAGGGATTCGCTTTGCCCTGGCAATTAGCGAACGCATACGGGATCGGGGTTATGACGCGATTACGCTGATTGACGTGGATGGAATGAAGAAGCTGCTTGGGTTTCCTCCGGCAATTGTGTTCATGCTGCTGGAACGCATCTGTGGCGTATCCACCACGCCGGAAAACGACGTGTTGGGGAATGTGACGCAGCTAATGGTTCGCTATTTGACGGGCCAGGTGGCGCATTACATGGAATATTATGAGTTTTTCAAGGAGAGTTTGCTGATTGGCGTGCCGGATTATGTTCCGGTGCCGGTGACAGATGGGGATGTCAATCTGCTGCCGACAGCGTTCGGTCTGTTGGACAGCTCTCTGTTGAACGTCAGTCGCGTCAAAACCGGATATGTTACATGCGCGCGCCTTTTCTACAAAAAAGGACAGTACTATATGCATATGTACACCGGAGAGGCGAAGCGTCCTCCTCAGTGGGAAGAGTATGGATGGGCGCCCCCGGCTCCTCAGTTGCCAAGCTTGGAAGTGTTTCCGGATTCTTGCACGATTCCTGAGTTTGCGCAGAAGGTATCCAGCCAACATGTGATTCTCTGTTATGGAGATCATGCGCGGGAATTGGAGGAGCTCTGTGGTCTGATGGGAATTACC
>JAQXRL010000145.1 GCA_029218505.1 Eubacteriales bacterium
CCGGCGTTTCATCGCAGGCATAGCCGAACATCATGCCCTGATCGCCCGCGCCCATGTTCTCATCGCCACGTACAACACCCATGGCGATATCCGGCGATTGCTCCTCCACCGCCAGCAACACCGCGCAGGAATGGCCGTCAAAGCCGTATTTTGCGCGGTCATATCCGATCTCCACAATTTTCTCCCGGGCAATTTGCTCAATGGGAACATATGCGTCGGTGGTAATCTCGCCTGTTACCAATACCAGGCCCGTGTTTGCACAGCATTCGCATGCCACATGAGCGTCGGGATCCTTTTCCAGAATTGCATCCAGAACCGCGTCGGAAATCTGGTCGCAAATTTTGTCGGGATGTCCCTCGGTAACGGATTCGGAAGTAAAAAGATGTCTCATTCAAACGCCTCCGGATAAAAAGATCAACCCGCCTTGGGCGGGTCGAATACACATCCATTCACACCCGCCTCATCTTTCGGCTGTTGCCGCGGGATTTGGCACCTTGCCGCTGATCGCGTCAGGCTGCCGGGTTTCATCGGGCCCGTCCCTCCACCACTCTTGATAAGGCAATATCAGGTTGTCCTTTATATTATAGCGCGCCCCTTTCTCCGTGTCAATCGGCAAGAGGCGCACATTTCAGAATCCCGCGAAATTTACACGCGAACCGGGAATCTGTCGTATAGTTTCATGACCTCTGACATGGGCTGCACGCCCTCCTGAGACAGGCAGCTTGCAGCCACTGCATTGGCCGCGCGCAGAGCTGCCGGCATGTTGCTGCCGCGCTGCGCCTCGTAGAGCAATCCTGCCACAAAAGCGTCGCCTGCGCCCACGGAACTTTTGATAAATCCCTTGGGCAAATTCAAAGACTTTGCTTCCCAATACCGGCCCTCTTCGTCCACGCCACAGGCAATTTCCGGCATGTGCACCACGGCCCATCTTTTCACACCCATGTCCTTCAACGCGCGGCAGACCTGCGGAAGCCGCTCCATCTGCAGGTTCTCCTGGGCATCCCGCAGCGGAATGCCGGTAATCCGTCCGGCTTCGTAGTCGTTCACCGTCAAATAATCCGCATGCTTCAGCGCAGGGCGCACTACCCGCTCAAACCGATCTCCGCTTTCGCTAACCACATCCACGGAGGTGATAATTCCGCGTTCGCGGGCCATTGCCAGAGTTCTGGCCAGCACCGTGCCATATTCCGCATCCGGCGCGTCCATCCCGGACAACAGCAGCGCATAGCCCATGTGCAGAATTGCGCCTTGGATTTCCGCATACGGGATGTCCTCCGGGGCCAGCAGACTGTCTGCCCCTTTGTACGTGAAGAACGTCCGTTCTCCCGTGCGGATCAAGGTAAAAACATCTGTGAAAGACGTCTTGCCCTGTCGCTTGACAAAACGCGTATCCAGACAGGGATACTTCGCCAACTCCCGCAGCACAAAATCCCCTTCCGCGTCTTCTCCAATCCAGCCGATTACCGCGGTCTTTGCCGCCGGATCCAGCTTCGCCAACGTCCTGCCCACGTTGTTCACCAATCCGCCCAGCTGGTTCTCCACCCTCTCAATGGCGCTCAGCTGCAGTTTTTCCGGCAAAAAATCAATGTACTTTACCGCATCTACAATAATGTTTCCCGCCAACGCGAATTTGTATTTCTCCATCTTCCAAATCCCCCCAACCGCTTTTCTGAACTGTATTATACAGGAAATCGTTTTCCTTGTCAATTCCCGGAAGTCATAACCAAGCCCTCCCCGGTGGAGTCCGCATCTACAATGCGGCTCCACGCCGGTTCGGTGAACAGAAAGCGCGGGCGCTTTGGGTATATTCCCGCAAAGCGCCCGCAAAATCGCTTGGAACATCAGCCGCCGCAAACATCGCAGTAACGTATGCTGGTGGAATCCGCTTCATAAGACGCGCCGGCAAAGTATTCCTGTATGTCGTCAATATCCTCTGCGTAGCGCAAAGGATGGCCCTCCGGCACGTAAATCACGCCGCAAATGCGCGTGCTTGTGCATGCGCTGGTAGCGCGCCGGTTGGAACGGCGGCACATTTCCACCGAACGGTGCATGTTGCAATAGGTGGTGGGCTGTGTGCCATCCAGGTAATAATCCGTGGTGAGATCATAACCGTTGATGTCGTTTTTGCATGCCGTGGTGGGCAACAGACCAGACACGCCGCACACGGTGCACTTCACAACGCCAACTTCTTCCGGTGTTTTTTGAATAATCTCCTTGCTTTCGGTCTTTCCCGTAAGATTATGGACCTTCCGCATAATCACCGACCAGAGAGGCGCCGCTTCGCCGCCACCTGTGGCATTTCCGGAAAGCGGTTTGTATTGATCCGCGCCAATCCACACGGCTGCAGAATAGTACGGCGTAATGCCCGCGAAGGTAACGCCAATATTGTTGGAGTTGGTACCGGTTTTTCCGGCAACGGTCATGTTTCCAAACCGTGCCTTGGAACCCGTTCCGCTAATACAGCCCTTCAGCACGTCTACCAGCATGCAGGCGGTAGATTGCTTGAATACCTGGCGCGTGATCTGTATCTGATTGATGTCGATATAGACGCTTCCATCCGGGTTGAGCACCTGGGTAAACGCGTAACTTTCCCGGTATTCCCCCAGATTGGCAATGGCGCCATAGGCTGTCGCCTCTTCAATGACGGTAAGTCCCGTTGCGCCCAGCGCCAACCCGGCGCCCGTCGCCTGGATGTGATCCGCGCTGACGCCCAAACGCAGCAAATAGTATACGGATTTTTCAATGCCCACATAATCAATCAAGGCATGCGCCGTAGACGTGTTATGGGATAGCGTCATGGCGCGCCTGAGCGTTTCCACGCCACTGTACTGACCGCCGCCGTAATTCTGCGGATACTTGTTTTCGCTTACCCAGTCCTTAATGGGAATGGGCAGATTCAGCACCGGCGTTCCCGGAGAATACCCCAGATCAAATGCCGGCCCATATACGGAAAGCGGTTTGATGGACGACCCCACCGGCATGACGCTCTGGTAAGCCCGGTTGAATTGCAGCTTTTGTACCGGCTCGCTTCTTCCGCCGACGATGGCCACCAATTCTCCCGTATGCCAATCCATCACCGCGGCCGCAGCCTGCGGCTGCACCACTGTAAGGTAATTTCCGCCGCCCAGAGAGGATTGAATGCTTCTGTCGTTTTTATAGCGCATGCTGGGATAACCGTCCCAATCGCTTACCACCTTTTGCACAGCCTGCTGGATTTCCGCATCCAGACACGTATAGATGGAATATCCTCCGTTTCGCAATTTCATTTCCATCTGGCTGCGGTTGATGTCCGTATCCTCCAGCCCTTCTACGCGCAGCATCTTCGTTACCACGTCGTATATTGCATATTCCACGTAATATGCGTTTTCGTACATGGCGTCTGAAGCGGCAGTGGAATTTTCCAACACGGTGAGCCGTTGCGACATCGCCGTGTCATACTCTGCTTGCGTAATGAGATTTTGGTCCAGCATCTGTTCCAGCACGTAGTCCGCGCCTTCTTCAATGACCTCCGGGGTGTTCCAGCGATAATAATTCGACCTGGGATTGTATTTGTTGGGGCTGCGCAAAACCCGGGCCAACGCTGCCGCTTCCCGCAGGGACAGATCCTTTGCGTCCTTGCCAAAATAGTCCTGTGCGGCAATTTGCACGCCATAACAGGAGCCGCCCAGGTAAACGACGTTCAGGTATTCTTCCAAAATTTCATCTTTTGTCATCACCTTTTCCAGTTGCAGCGCCAAATACGCCTCCTGCATTTTGCGCTTGTATGTCTGTTCGCTGGAAAGCAGCGTGAGCTTGATGAGCTGGCATGTAATCGTGGAAGCGCCGGACATTCTGCCGCCGGTAAAGTTCCCCACAAACGCACCCACAATGCGCCGCAGGTCTACGCCGTTATGCTTATAATACCGTGCGTCTTCAATGGCGACAACCGCATCCTTCAAATATTGGGATACCTCGCTCAAAGACACGTCGATTCTGTTTTCGCTGCCCTTGTATTCCGTAATGAGATTTCCATATTTATCATAAATAAAGGATGTTTGGGATGACGCGCGTATGCTGTCCACATCCAGCTGCGGCGTGGTATCCACCCAAGCCTTCGCAACGCCCAACACAACGCCCGTACAAGAAATGCCCAGCAAAAGCACCACAAAAAACAGCATTTTTGCCGTCATCATCACGACGGACAGCAAAAAGTTCCTGTCTGCTTCCCTGGGTTTGAAGAAGATGTACTTCATGTGTATGGATTTCCTCCAAATTTCTGTTTCATCCCAATGTTTTTCTCAGGATGTCTTCTGGGGAATCGTCCTGATTTCCCTTCTAAGATTATAGCACAACTTTCTCCGATAAGATAGGGGATTCCGTGTCATTTTGGTGAAAGGAAATGTCGAAACCTCGTTTTATAGACGAAAACAGGCGAAAAAAGTTTCCTTCCCACAGAAAAAAACGGCCGCAGCAAAGCGCGCGAGCGCACTCTGCCGCAGCCGGGCAACCCATTACAAGGCGTCGATTTCTTCCTGCGAACACATCAAAATGCCGTTTTCGGCAAACACTTTCGCGCCTTTTTCGGGATCGGACAAGCGCAAAATAATCAGCGCGCCGTCGCCTGCATGGCGGAAAAAGGAATATAAGTATTCCACGGAAATGTTCGCCTCGTCCACCAGTCCCAAAACCTTTGCCAACCCGCTGGGACGATCCAAAACCCGGACGCACAGCACGTTCGTCACGCGAACCGTATACCCTGCGCCCTTCAGGACGGAAACGGCCCGGTCTGTTTGCGAACCCTTCACCACGATGCGAACGATGCCGAAATTCACGGTGTCTGCAATGGAAAGTGCCATTAGGTCAATGCTTCCCTCGCCCAGAATCCGTGTCATTTCGCACAAGCTACCCCGAACGTTTTCCAGAAAAACCGAAATCTGCTTGATAAACATAGGCGTTCCTCCTTACAGCTTGCGGTTGTCGATTACGCGCTTTGCCTTTCCTTCCGAACGCGGAATCGATTTGGGGGCTACCAGGCGCACGTTCGCGCTGATGCCCACAACGGACTTGATTTGATCCACAATGGTTTTCCGCAGGGTTTCGATATGTCCAACCGTGTCGGAGAACATATCCTCCGTCATTTCCACCTGAACCTCCAGCGTATCGGTGGAATTGACCCGATCCACGACCAGCATGTAGTGTGGCGCAACGCCATTTACGCCCACCAGCACGGTTTCAATCTGGCTGGGGAATACGTTCACGCCGCGAATGACCAGCATGTCGTCCGTGCGCCCGGTAATTCTGCCCATGCGAAGGGTGGTTCTTCCGCACGCGCAGGGACGGTCGTCCAACACACAGATATCATGGGTGCGGTAACGAATCATTGGCATGCCGGTCTTGGTGATGGTGGTAAACACCAACTCGCCCGCCTGCCCGCAGGGGAGCTGCTTGCCCGTAGCCGGATCAATGATTTCTGCAATCACATGGTCCTCGTTCACGTGCATTCCCTGCTTTTCCAAACATTCGAAGGACACGCCAGGTCCGGCAATTTCCGTGAGGCCATAAATGTTCAGCGCATCAATGTGCAACAGTTCTTCCATGTGCTGACGCATGCCTTCCGTCCAGGGTTCCGCGCCAAAACAGCCTCCCTGCAATTTCAAATCCCGTTCGGGATCGATGCCCATTTCCCGCACCGTCTCCCCCAAATATGTGCAATAAGAGGGCGTGCAGCACAAATGCGTAACGCCCAGCTCTTTCATCATCATGATCTGGCGCTGGGTGTTTCCGCTGGACATGGGCACAACCATCGCGCCAACCCGGCTGGCGCCCTGGTGCGCGCCCAAACCGCCCGTGAACAGGCCGTATCCATACGCCACCTGTACGATGCTGTTTTCGTCCACGCCTGCCGCCGCCATGGCGCGGGCCACCATTTCCGTCCATACCTCCACGTCGTTTTCCGTATAGCCGGATACGATGGGCTTTCCCGTTGTGCCGGAAGAACCCTGAATGCGCACAATTTCGCTTCGCGGCGCCGCCAGCAAGCCAAAGGGGAATTCATCCCGCAAATCCGTCTTTTCCGTGAATGGCAGATACTGCAAATCCTCCAGCGTGCGGATATCCTCCGGCTTCACGCCCGCCTCCTGCATGCGCTTGCGATACATGGGAACATTTTCGTATTCCAACCGCACGGTTTTGGCCAAGCGCTCGCCCTGCAGGGCATGGATCTCGTCCCGGCTCATGCATTCCATGTTTGGATTGTAAATTCTCGCGCTGCTCCGATTAGACATATTCTCCATCCTCCGTTCTTTTTCCTGCTGTTTTCCATCCGACGGCAACAAAAAACCGCCCTCCTGAAATCGGAGGGCGGCTACACCGCGTTACCACCTCTGTTTGGCGTCGCCTCACGACAAACGCCCTCATCGGGTACAAACAAATACCCTATCGCGTTCACGGGCGAACCCGTCGCAGCCTACTTGGAAAGCCCGTTCGGTGCGCTGCTCGGGAATGAATTCAGTCTGCCGCCGCGTCCGCCTCGCACCAACCGGCGGCTCTCTGTACGCGCCTGAAACGGACTTACTACCTTCCGTCATCGCATTTTTTCTTGGAGAGCAGTTTAGCACCAACGCACAGGTTTGTCAAGTGAAGAAATGGTTATCCGTTATTTTTACCAGAATTAACTTGACAAGCCGAAAAAGTGCGATTATCATAATCCCAACGCGAGGACAGAGACATAACGTTCGTCCACCCGCATGCAGAGAGTCGGCGTTTGGTGCAAGCCGATTGCGGAACGAAACGTTCATCCCTCTTGAGCGGCCGGGCTGAAATGCAGTAAGCGCGGACGGAGCGCACCGTTACAGGCGGAGGACTTGATGGAGTCCTGAAAGTTGGGCCGAACAGGCCAAATTGGGTGGTACCGCGAGCAAGCCTCGTCCCAAGCCGGGACGGGGCTATTTTTATGTGGAGGTGCGGAATATGTCGGACATTATTCAGGAAATGGCACAGCGAATTCGCTCTCTTCGAGAAATGGAGGATATTTCCCAGGAAAGCATGGCCGCGCGACTGAACATGCCTTTGGAGGAATATCAAAGCTACGAAGCCGGCGAACGGGATTTTTCCTTTTCCGCCATGTACAACATTGCAAACGAGCTGGGCGTGGACGTCGTGGACATCATGACCGGCGATTCGCCCAAGCTATCCAGCGCCTGCATGGTTCGCAAAGGCGAAGGCTTCAAAATCGATCGCCGAAAGGCATATGACTATCGGCATCTTGCGTTTACCTTCCGCAACAAAAAGGCGGAACCGTTTATGGTGACGGTGGAACCGCAGGCAGATGATACGCAGCCGCAGCTGCACGCCCACGAAGGACAGGAATTTAATTACGTCGTGGAAGGCTCTCTGGCGCTGTATATCGGCGAGGTCGTCTATTACCTGGAAGCCGGAGACAGCCTGTACTTCAATTCCGGGATTCCCCACGCGATGCGCGCCCTGGGCGGAAAACGCGCGCAGTTCTTGGCGGTCGTAATGAAATAAGGAGCGATGTACAATGGCTTTGTATGAAGAATTCGTCGGAAGAAACCGCGAGGATTTTGCCACGCTGGAGGATCTGAACCGAAATTATACAGTATCCGCACCGGAAAATTTTAATTTCGCCTATGACGTAGTGGATCGCCTCGCCCGGGAGGAGCCGGAAAAGCTGGCGATGCTGTGGGTCGGCGACGACAAGTCCGAACGGCGTTTTACCTTTCGGGATCTGTCCCTTCTGTCCAACCAGGCGGCAAATCTGTTCCGTTCCGTGGGCGTAAACAAAGGCGACCGCGTTCTGGTGGTGTTGCGCCGCGGATATCAATTCTGGTATACGCTGCTTGGCCTGCACAAGCTGGGCGCGGTGGCCATTCCCGCCACGCATCAGCTGGTTGCCAAGGATTATATCTATCGCTGCAACGCAGCGGGCGTGGTCTGCGCGGTCATCACCGGCGACGACGACGCCACGGAACATTTCGACGAAGCGGTTTCCCAATGCGAAACTCTCAAAACCCGCCTCGTTACCAAGCACAAGTTGTCGGGCTGCGAATGGCTGGATTTTGACGCTTTGTTGGAACAGCAGCCGGATACCTTTGACCGCGTGCCCACGCAGCGGGACGAAATGTCCCTGATGTTTTTCTCTTCCGGCACTACGGGCTACCCCAAGATGGTATGGCACAGCTACACCTATCCGCTTGGGCATATTCTTACGGGCTGCTTCTGGCATGCCGTGGAAGAAAATGGTTTGCACTTTACCATTTCCGACACGGGCTGGGGAAAAGCCCTTTGGGGAAAAATCTATGGTCAATGGCTTGGAGGAAGCGCCGTTTTCGTCTATGACTTCAAGCGCTTCAACGCCCATGACATCTTGACCATGATCGAAAAATACAATATCACCACGTTTTGCGCGCCGCCGACCATGTATCGTTACATGATCAAGGAGGATCTTTCCCAATACAACCTTTCTTCCCTCCATCACTGCACCACCGCCGGCGAGGCTCTCAACCCGGAGGTATTCAACCAGTGGCGCAAAAAAACCGGCCTGCGCATCTATGAGGGCTTCGGTCAGACGGAAACCACCCTGTGCTGCTGGACCGCGTATCCATGGATGCAGCCGCGCCTGGGTTCCATGGGATTGCCCGCGCCAGGCTGGAGAATCATCATCGCGGATTCCGACGGAAAGGAATGTCCCGCAGGCGTTACCGGGGAAATCTGCGTGCGCACCGATGAAGCCGGCGGCGGCAAACCCTTCGGCCTGTTTGGCGGGTATTATCGCGCCGAAGAACAGACCAGGGCCGCATGGCACGACGATTTGTATCACACCGGAGACACCGCGTATCGGGACGAGTTGGGCTTTTTGTGGTATGTTGGCCGCGTGGACGATGTAATCAAATCGTCCGGCTACCGCATCGGCCCCTTTGAGGTGGAAAGCGCCATTATGGAACACCCGGCCGTCCTGGAATGCGCCGTCACCGGCGTGCCCGACCCGGATCGCGGATTTGTGGTGAAGGCTACGATTGTCTTAACCAAGGGATATGTCGGCACTCCGGAGCTCACCAAAGAGATTCAAAACCACGTCAAACACGCGACCGCGCCGTACAAATATCCCCGCATCGTAGAATACGTAAACGAATTGCCCAAGACCATCTCCGGAAAAATCCGGCGCGTCGCCATTCGCGAAATGGACAACGCCAAGGCAAAGGCAACCTGACCGCGCCTGAATGTCCGTTCCTGGATCTTCCGGGAGCAGACGGTTCCTTGTACGCCAAAGCCGCAAATAGATTGCTCGTTCAGCCATCTGCCCACAGACAGATGGCTGAACGTTAGACTGTCGAAAAACGTAGGGAGAGCACGGTAGGTCTTGGATCCACTCGAATTTCAATCGTGGCCTGCGGCGTGTACGGCGACCACGAGCGCTGATGGAAGCCGAACAGGCGAAAAATCCCCCAGTTCAACTGGGGATGGAGAAGAAATCGCTTTCGCAAAAGACATGGAGCCAAATGGCCGATGTGGCTCTACTGGGAAATAACAAGCTATCGTAATTGTACAAGTGCGAA
>JAQXRL010000146.1 GCA_029218505.1 Eubacteriales bacterium
ACCTTGAAGCCTGAGCGGGACGGCTTGTTCTGTGAAAAGATTTTCGGGCCGACCAAGGACTGGGAATGCAATTGCGGAAAATACAAGCGCACCCGGTTCAAGGGAATCATTTGCGACAAGTGCGGCGTGGAAGTTACCAAATCTAAGGTTCGCCGGGAGCGCATGGGCTGCATTGAATTGGCTGCCCCGGTAAGCCATATCTGGTATTTCAAGGGGATTCCTAGCCGCATGGGCACTTTGTTGAATATTTCGCCCCGGGCGCTGGAACAGGTTCTGTATTTCGCCAGCTATATCGTGTTGGATCCGGGAGACGGAAACGTCACGAAGCTGCAACGGTATCAGCTGCTGAGCGAAACGGAATACCAGCAGAAGAAACAGCAGGCCCACGACGAAGGCTTTGAGTTCCGTGTGGGCATCGGCGCGGAAGCCGTCAAGGAAATGCTCATGGCAATTGACCTGGACGAGCTTTCCAAGGAATTGCGGGACGAATTGGCGGAACTCAGCGCAAGGGAAACCAAAAAGGATTCCGAAGGTCAAAAACGTCAGCGAATCATCAAGCGGTTGGATGTGGTGGAAGCGTTCCGCCAAAGCGGCAACAAACCCGAATGGATGATTTTGGACGTTGTGCCGGTGATTCCGCCGGAGTTGCGGCCTATGGTGCAGCTGGATGGCGGCCGTTTCGCTACGGCGGACTTAAACGACCTGTATCGCCGGGTGATCAACCGCAACAACCGCCTGAAGCGGATGCTGGAAATGGGCGCTCCGGATATTATCGTTCGCAACGAAAAGCGGATGCTGCAGGAAGCGGTGGACGCGCTGATCGACAATGGCCGCCGCGGACGTCCTGTCACCGGCGCGGGCGGGCGTCAGCTCCACTCCCTGTCGGATGTGCAGCGCGGCAAGCAGGGCCGCTTCCGCCAGAACCATTTGGGAAAGCGCGTGGACTATTCCGGCCGAAGCGTTATCGTGGTTGGCCCGTCCCTGAAGCTGTATCAGTGCGGCTTGCCCAAGGAAATGGCGTTGGAATTGTTCAAGCCGTTTGTCATCGAACGGCTGGTAAATCAGGGAATGGCCGTAAATGTAAAAACCGCAAAGCGTGCGGTGGAACGTTTGCGTCCCGAAGTGTGGGATGTTCTGGAAAGCGTCATTAAGGACCATCCCGTAATGCTGAACCGTGCGCCTACGCTGCATAGATTGGGAATTCAGGCGTTTGAGCCGATTCTTGTGGAGGGCAAGGCGCTGAAGCTGCATCCTCTGTGCTGTACGGCATTTAACGCGGACTTCGACGGCGACCAGATGGCCGTACACGTGCCGCTGTCCATGGAAGCGCAGGCGGAAGCGCGTTTCCTGATGCTGGCGGCAAACAACATTTTGAAGCCGCAGGACGGAAAGCCTGTCGTCTGCCCCACGCAGGACATGGTTTTGGGCTGTTATTACCTGACGCTGGTGCGGGAAGGCGCAAAGGGCGAAGGCAAGATCTTTACCGATGTGGACGAGGCGCTGATGGCCTATGCGACAGGCGAACTGTCTTTGCAGGCGAAGTGCAAGATCCGCATGAAGAAGGTCATCGATGGACAGGAATACACGCGTCTGGTGGACACCACCATTGGTCGAATCATCTTCAACGAAGCGGTTCCTCAGGATATGGCCCGCCCCAGAGAGACCATCGATGACATGTTCCACTTGGAAATTGAGGAAGTGGTGGGCAAAAAGCAGCTGGCGCGCATTGTAGACGATTGCTATCGCACCCATGGCGTCACAGTGACGGCCACCATGCTGGACAACATCAAAGCGCTGGGTTACAAGTATTCAACGCGCGGCGCGCTCACTGTTTCCGTGGCGGACATCATTGTGCCCCCGGAAAAACAGGAAATTTTGAAAGACGCCGAAGATCAGGTGCACCGCATTGAACGCGAGTTCAAGCGCGGCCGTATGTCGGAAAACGAGCGCTATACTTCCGTCATCCGCATTTGGGAACAGGCGACCAACGACGTTACCAAGAAAGTAATGGAATCGTTGGACAAGTTCAACCCGATCAACATGATGGCGGAATCCGGCGCCCGCGGTTCCGTAAACCAGATTCGCCAGTTGGCGGGTATGCGCGGCCTGATGGCTTCACCGACCGGAAAGATCATCGAATTGCCCATCAAGGCGAACTTCCGCGAGGGCTTGAGCGTATTGGAATTCTTCGTTTCTTCCCACGGTTCCCGGAAATCCCTGGCGGATACCGCAATGAAGACCGCCGACTCCGGATATATGACCCGCCGTTTGGTGGACGTATCTCAGGACAATATCGTGCGGGAAATCGATTGTTTCGAGAAGCGCGGCGAGCGCGTGCGCGGACTGAAAGTAGCCGATATCGGCCAGGAAGGCGATATCATTGAAAATTTGGAGGATCGCATTCGCGGTCGCGTTGCGGCGGAAGACGTTTTGGATCCGGCCACTGGCGAAGTCCTGGCGGAGACAAACGAACTGATCACCCACGATATTGCCAAACGCATTGTCAATGCGGGCATCAAAGAAGTGACGGTTCGCAGCGTCTTGACGTGTCAGGCGCCTGTGGGGGTTTGCGCCCGCTGTTATGGCGCGAACATGACCAACGGCAAACTGGTGGATGTCGGCGAAGCGGTGGGAATCATCGCGGCCCAGTCTATCGGCGAACCCGGCACGCAGTTGACCATGCGTACCTTCCACACCGGCGGCGTGGCAACCGGCGAGGATATCACACAGGGTCTTCCCCGCGTAGAGGAATTGTTTGAAGCCAGAAAGCCCAAGCGCGAGGCGACCCTCGCGGAGATTACCGGCCAGGTACACATTACCACGGACGCCAAGAAGCGCCGCAAACTGGTGATTTCTTCCTATGACGGCGAGGCGGAAACCAAAGAATATTCCATCAACTATGGTTCCAAGCTGACGGTAAAGGAAGGCGACCTGGTGCAGGCCGGCGACGAACTGATCGAGGGCTCGATCAATCCGCATGATTTGCTCCGGATTTTGGGCGTGAAAGCCGTGCAGGATTATCTGGTGCGAGAGGTGCAGAGCGTTTATCGCCGCCAGGGTGTGGAAATTTCCGACAAGCACATTGAGGTGATCGTGCGGCAAATGTTGCGGAAGGTCAAGGTGGAGGACGCAAACGACACCAATCTTTTGCCCGGATCCCTGGTGGATATTTTCCGGTTCGATGCGGAAAACCGCAAGACGTTGGAAAACGGCGGGAGACCCGCAACCGCAAAACGCACGCTGCTGGGCATTACAAAAGCGGCGCTTGCCACCGAATCCTTCCTGTCCGCGGCTTCCTTCCAGGAAACCACTCGCGTCCTTACCGAAGCTGCCATCAAGGGCAAGGTGGATCCGCTGTTGGGGTTGAAGGAAAACGTGATTATCGGCAAACAGATTCCTGCCGGTACCGGAATGAAGCGTTATGCCGACATCGAAATCCACGAAGCATATTGATTGTGTTCTCTGGCGGAAGGCGAAAAAGCGCCTTTCGCCAGATTGGGACATCGCACGCGTTAAATTGTCGATATTTTCCCGACGGAAACTTGACTTTTTACGCAAATAATGCTATCCTGTATTGGTTCGGGTATAACTTTGAAGGAGGCGCGATGCATGCTGGATAAACTCTCTGCAAGCAGCAAAAGAGTCGTGGGAACGCGTCGCCTGATGAAGGCCATTGCGGCGGGACAGGTTCAAGAGGCCTATCTTGCCATGGATGCCGATCTATTCATCTTTCGCCAGGTAAATGAAGCGTGCAAAAACGCAGGCGTACCGGTGAATCAGGTCAATACCATGAAGGCGTTGGGAGAAGCTTGTCATGTACAGGTGCCAACTGCCTCCGCGGGGATTTTGAAGTAACCCGCACATTTCTACATGCTATAAACCTTCCAGGGTTGCGGAAGCGTTATAGGAGCAAATGTACCAACATCATTCAGGAGGTGCTTCTATTCCATGCCGACGATCAATCAGTTGATCCGCAAGGGTAGGGAAAAGGTAACCACAAAGTCGAATTCGCCCATTCTGCAGTCTTGTCCGCAGAAGCGCGGTGTCTGCCTGTCCGTTAAGACGCAGACCCCCAAGAAGCCGAACTCTGCGCTTCGGAAAATCGCGCGTGTGCGTTTGACAAACCAGATCGAGGGTACTTGCTACATCCCCGGCATTGGCCACAACCTGCAGGAGCACTCGGTTGTGCTGATCCGCGGCGGCAAGGTTCGCGATTTGCCTGGCGTGCGTTACCACATCATTCGCGGCACTCTGGACGCCGCTGGTGTAGCAAAGCGGATGCAGGGTCGCTCCCTTTACGGCGCAAAGAGGCCGAAGAAGTAATCGGAAAACAACATGTTTTCCTTGGTGAAAACGACGGAATCGCCCTTTGCGCGCATGCCATTTGGAACGTGGGAATGTGCGAAAAGCGCTTTTCTTTCGGGCAATGCGGTCGCGCCAACAACCGCAGAGGCTTTCGCCTGTTTCTAAGTCACTTTACCGTCAGTAATTTTTGTCAGGAGGGACACCAATGCCCAGACGTGGATTTATTCCGAAGCGCGAAGTGCTGCCGGATCCTGTATATGGAACGACGACCGTTACCAAACTGATTAACCAGTTGATGTACGACGGCAAGCGCGGCGTTTCCCAGACCGTGTGCTATGCGGCTTTTGAAGCGGTAGCGGAAAAGACTGGCAAAGATGCGCTGGAAGTTTTCAACCAGGCGCTGAACAACATTATGCCTTCTTTGGAAGTCAAGGCTCGCCGTGTTGGCGGTACGACTTACCAGGTTCCGATTGAGATTCGCCCGGAGCGCCGTGAAACATTGGCGTTGCGCTGGTTGGTGTTGTTTGCCAGAAAGCGTGGAGAGCGCAGCATGGCAGAGCGTCTTTCCGGAGAGATTCTGGATGCCGCGAACAACGCCGGTAATGCCGTAAAACGTCGCGAAGACATGCACAAGATGGCCGAGGCCAACAAGGCATTCGCGCATTATCGCTGGTAAGCTCTGTTGTAAAAACTGGACAGACAATGTTTCAGCGCGCTTTCAGCGCGCAGAAACGGCCTTAACCCATAAAAATAGAGACAAAGAAAGTAGGAAATCGACTGTGGCGAGAACGCATACCTTGGATCACGT
>JAQXRL010000147.1 GCA_029218505.1 Eubacteriales bacterium
TCCAAGGATCTTCTGCTGGCGAATAATTACACGCTGGACAGCATTGCAGATATGACGGGATTTCAAAATTCAAATTATTATATTCGCTTTTTCAAGCAGCATGTGGGCATGACGCCCCAGCAATACAGAAAAATGTATTGACGTTTTTTGCGAAAGGAAAGGCTGAGGCAAGAAAAATTGTAAAAATAAAGTCCGCGATATTTTCAAAACACAAAAATTGATCGGACAAAAATGCAATATTTGCATGCGATTTGGAAGAACAGGAAAACCTGCGCCTGGCCATGCATGATCTGCTGAATGTGCAAAGCGTTTTTGGTGCGGTGCGGCGCAATTATTTTGAAAACCTGGCGATGCACTCGGGCCAAAAAGAATCATGACACGTTCCGGCGCTTTGGCAAACAGATGGAAAACCGCGGACAGCACGCCGGCGGGGAGAACGTGGATCTGAAGCGCCGGTTGGGAAAGAGAGGAATGCAGGATGGCGCTGTTGGAGGACCGGCAGGTGTCGGCGAAGTATCGGGAAGCATACTGCCGGGGTGTGGAGGAATTGGTGCAGGCGCGGCGGAAGGAAGCGGACCGGCAACGCGCGATGTATATTTCCCCGGACATGTTGGCGGAAAATCCGGAAAAATACCGGGAAGATTTGATCAAAATGCTGGGCTGGCCGTTGACGGAGGAGAGAACCGGCGTGCCCAAGGCAACGGTATGCGAGGAGAAGCCCTATGCGGAGGGAATCACGATGCGGCGGCTGCAAATCGAGGCGCTGCCGGGAGTTCCGTTTTATGGAATTCTGTTTTTGCCCGACGGTGCAGGCGCCCGGCCGCTGGTAATTGCCCAACATGGCGGCGGAGGCACGCCGGAGCAAACGGCGGACATGCATCGGCCAAACGCATACAGGGATATGACGGCGCGGTTGGTTCGGGCGGGCTGCGTGGTGTTTGCGCCGCAGCTGTTGGTTTGGCAGGTCAACGACAACGAGATTCCCGGACGTCCCGGTTACGGACTGAACCACAACCGGAACCAGCGGGAAAACGAACTGCGGCATTTGGGCAGCGGCATTGTCGCCGTGGAAACGTATGAAATCATGCGTTCATTGGATTACCTTGTTACGTTGCCGCAGGTGGACGCCCGGCGCATCGGCATGATCGGCCTGTCCTATGGCGGGCTGTACACGCAAATGACGGCGGCGCTGGACAAGCGAATTGGGGTTGCGGTGACGAATGTGTTTTTCAACGATCGATACCGCTATTGCTGGCATGATTTTTCATGGTTTGGTTCTGCGCTGCGGATGAAAGACGCGGAGATCTGCGGACTGATTGCCCCAAGAGCGCTGTGCGTGCATGTAGGCAGAAACGACGCGCTGTTTGCCGTCGACGGAGCGCTGTTGGAAATTGAGCGCTTGAAGCCCTTTTTTGCGGCGCAGAATGCCCTGGACCGGCTGAAGATCGTGGTGTCGGATGCGAACCACACGCTCAGCGATTCTGGCGAAGAGATGGAATTTTTACAAAGGCGGCTGGAACAAATGGAATAAGGAGGAGCACCATGAAAAAACCCGAAACCGGGGCCGTTCTGCATCGGGAAAGCACGGGCGCGTATCTTTGCAGGCGGCTCAGAGAGGACTGGCAGCTGTATACGCTGTTGATTCCCGCGATCATCGCGGTGATTTTGTTCCATTATGTGCCCATGTATGGGGTACAGATTGCGTTTAAAAATTTCAAAGTCAGCAAAGGCATTTGGGGCAGTCCGTGGGTGGGGCTGAAATACTTTGAACGCTTTGTGAACCTGTATAATTTTTGGGATATTATTCGCAATACATTGAGCATCAGCGTGTATTCGCTGGTGGTTGGGTTCCCGATTCCCATCATGCTGGCGCTGGTGTTGAACGAAAGCCGCAGCCTGCGCTACAAAAAGGTGGTGCAAACGGTTTCCTATGCGCCCCATTGCATTTCCACAGTGGTCATGTGCGGCATGCTGATTCTGTTTTTGAACAAGAGCACCGGCCTGTTGAACAACATTTCCGCGGCTCTGGGCATGGAACGATGCGATTTGCTGAACCAGCCGAAGTATTTTTCCACGATTTATGTGCTTTCGGATGTTTGGCAGCATGCGGGCTGGAGTTCGATTTTGTATATTTCCGCCCTGTCCTCCGTTTCCACGGAGGTGATCGAAGCGGCATACATCGACGGCGCCAGCCGTTTCCGCAAGGTGATCAGCATCGACCTTCCCAGCATCATGCCTACGGTGATCATCATGCTGATTCTGCGCTGCGGGCAGTTGCTGAGCGTGGGATATGAAAAGGTGCTGTTGCTGCAAACGGATTTGAACCTGGACGCATCGGAAGTGATTTCGACCTTTACCTATCGGGTGGGCCTTGTGGACGCGCAATACAGTTTTTCCACGGCCATCGGATTGTTCAATTCGGTTATCAACTTTATGATGCTGGTGTTTGTCAACTGGTTTGCGGGCAAGGTGTCCGAAACGTCGCTGTGGTAAGGAGGCATCAGCATGATATACAAAAAGTTTTCCCTGTTTGACGTCGCGATTTATGCGATCATGGGGCTGGTGCTTCTGCTGGCGGCATATCCGCTGTATTTTACGGTCATCGCGTCTGTCAGCAAGGCGGAATATGTGTTGCGGGGCGAGGTGTGGCTGTTGCCCAAAGGCCTGAACGTTCAGGCATACCAGAACGTGTTTTCCAATTCAAAAATCTGGCTGGGATATTATAATTCCCTGATCAACACGTTTCTGGGCACGCTGGTGAACTTGATCGTAAACATTCCCTGCGCGTATGTGCTCAGCAAAAAACGCCTTCTGGGCCGCAATTTTCTGATGATGATCTTTACGTTTACCATGTACTTTGGCGGCGGCATGATTCCCAATTTCCTGCTGATGAAGAGCTTGGGCATGATCGACACCCGTTGGGCGCTGATTATTTGTTTTCCGCTGAACGTATATAATATGATTGTGGCGCGCACGTATTACAGCAGCAGCATTCCGGAGGAAATTTACGAATCCTGCCGCATTGACGGCGCCAATGAATACACCGTGTTTGCGCGCATTGCGATTCCCCTTAGCAAGCCTATTTTGGCGGTATTGACGCTGTACTTTGCCATGGGCCATTGGAACAGCTATTTCAACGCCTTGATTTATGTCAACCGTCAGGAGTTGTTCCCGCTGCAGCTGGTTCTGCGGAACATTTTGATTCTCAACGAACAAATGGCCATCAGCGACGAAATGACCGGCAAGGATATGGCTGTTATGGCGGAACGCCAAAACGTGGTGGAAGCCATGAAGTATGCGCTGATCTTTTTCGCCAGCGCGCCTGTGCTGATCATTTATCCCTTCTTCCAGAAATACTTCGTCAAAGGCGTTATGATTGGCGCGATCAAGGGGTAATGGTGGGGCGCTGCCTTCGGCGCGGCGCTCAAATCTTCGATTTGACCGTCCGCGGTCGCGGAGCAATCCAACCTCTCCCCGGTCAAGGGACAGTGTCCCCTGACAATCCCCGTCCCCAACATCCCTGCCCGGGCCGCATGGCGGCCCGAGGAAGGGATGCTCAAGGGTCAATGCCCCTTGAGCAGAGGTTTGGGGCGGCGGCCCAACGTTTTCCATTTCCATCGCTGAAAAACAGGCAGAGCGCCTGTTTAAGAAAAAGGAGGATACCAAAATGAAGAAAACCCTGGTTACAATGTTGGCTTTCATTCTGACGCTGTGCTTTTGCATGAGCGCAACGGCGGACACCGCGACGCCGGTGAATCTGCCTGATCTGCCGCTGGTAGACGAGCCTGTGGAACTGAGCGTGTTGATGCAGCGCTATGACGGCGCGGAATCTTACGACAAGTTCTGGTTCTGGAAGTGGTGCGAGGAGTATACCGGCATCCACTTCAACGTAATCGAATATGACGCCCAGGTGTTTGAGGAGAAGGCGAACCTGCTGTTCACCACCGGCGAAATCCCGGACATGCTGATCTACATCGGCAACTATCTGAACAATACGCGTGTGGTGCAATACGGCGCGGAGGAAGGCCTGCTGATGCCTCTGGAGGACCTGATTGAGCAATACGCGCCCAATGTGAAGACGGTGTTTGACGCCAATCCGGATCTGAAGGTGCTGTCCACCTGCAACGACGGCCATATTTACACGCTGCCCAATTATGGCACGGAAGTGTACAATGGCGCCCGTTCTTACATCAACCAGACCTGGCTGACCAATCTTGGCCTGGAACTGCCCACCACCATTGAAGAGTTCTATGATGTGCTGGTGGCCTTCAAGGAGCAGGACGCCAACGGCAACGGAGATCCCAGCGATGAGATTCCGTGGGGCGGATTCTGGGACGAAAACGGCCAGCCGAGCTGCACGATGCTGTTCACGGCCTATGGCATGCCGGTAAGCGGCGAACAGATACTGTATCTGGACGATGAAAACCAGGTGCACTTGCCCGGATACGAGGATAATTACTATTATTATCTCCAGATGGCCAACAAGATGTGGACCAATGGCCTGATTGACGAAGACATTTTCACCCAGGACCGCACGGCGGCCCGCGCGAAATCCACGATCGACCGCGTTGGTTACACCTGTGAGGATTCCACCGCGCTGCTGTCCGGTTCCGAAGAGGCAATGCTGAATTGGGTCGGCCTTGGCGCGCTCACCAGCGAAGTAAACGATACCCGCATGTGGAACCAGTCTGGAACGGCTTCTTCCGGCAAATTTGCCCTGTCGTCCACCTGCTCCAACCCCGAAGCGGCCATGAAGTTTGTGGACATGTTCTTCACGCTGGAGGCTTCCGTGTTCTTCCAGTGGGGCCCCCAGAAGGATTCCGAGGAAGCCTTGGGGTATGAAGGCTGGTATTTGGACGAGAACGGCGCCTTCGATTGGGATTATCCCGCCGGATATGAGAACGCGGGTTCCTGGGTATACCGCCTGAGCATTATTCTGCCCATGGCTTCGAAGCCCGGTTCCAGCGAATATTTCGAAGCCATGCCCGCGGTATATGGCATGCCTTACACGATGGACACCGCCGGCGTTCACTTCCGCGCGGAATATGACAAATATCTTCCGTACGCCACCGGATACATGCCCGAGGTGTACTTGAGCGCGGAAGAAGTAGAGCGCAAGAACGAAATCGTGACAACGCTGAACACCTTCATGGCCAGCATGGAGAAGAAGTTCATCACGGGTGCGGAAGCGCTCACCGAGGAGAGCTTTGAAGCATATCGGGAAGAACTGCGCAAACAGGGCGTCGAAGAGTATATCGAGATGCACCAGAATGCGTACAACGCCATGATTGGCGCGTAATTCCTGGCAACGCGAAATGGGAAGGCCGGAAACCGGCCTTCCCGGAAACAGAAAGGGCAAAATATGTATAACATTCGTTTGGCGGATTACGTGCCCGAGCCGAAACCGGTAACGGGCGATTATCTTGTCTGTGCCCATTACTATGCCGCGTGGAAAAAGGGCGCAGCGCGGTTGCACAACGGTTTTGACGATCTGCACGACTATCCGGAGCGCACGCCCTTAATGGGATATTACGACGAAGAAAATCCGGAAGTTTGCGATTGGGAAATTAAATGGGCGGTGGAGCATGGAATCAATTGCTTCATTCACTGCTGGTACCGCAATAAGGAAAACGAGGGCAAGCCAATTACCGTGAAGGATTTGCGCTGTGCCCATGATTTGCATGAGGCGTTGTTCAACGCCAGATACCAGAAATACATGAAATTTGCGATCATGTACGAGGCGTCGAAGCGTTGGGGAGGAACCAATGCCCAGGATTTGCGGGAACACCTGATGCCGTTCTGGATGGAAAACTATTTCCAGCGGGACAATTATCTGTTGCTGGACGGCAAACCGGTGCTGTTTGTGTATGACACCTGGAATCAGGTTCGGGATGCTTTCACCCCGGAAGAACAGAAGGCCGCCTTTGATGAATGCCGGGAATATGCGATTCGGAAAGGGTTCAAGGGCATGATCTTCGCGCTGATGAACAATACGATGGACCCCGCAGAGCAGGCGGACATCTATGCGCGCGGATATGACTTCCGTTTTTCGTATAGTCTTCCCCGGGAAGAGCAAAGGCGGTTGCCGCCGGAGGCGGAAATGTTGGAAGAACACAAGCGCATTCTCGAGAAGCACGTGAAAGACGATCCCATGCGCTATACCATGACGGTTTGCTGCTTCCGGGATTCGGAGCCCCGCAGAACAAAGGCCTGGGTGGATCAGGGATTCAATTTCAAACCGGAATATGAATGGTATCTCTCCCCGGAAAGTTTCCGCCAGGTAGTTCGCTATTGCCGCGAATTGGCGGAAAAGTTGCCGGAGGGCGCGATCGGCAAAAAGATCATCATGGTGGACAACTGGAACGAATGGGACGAAGGGCACTTTGTTTCGCCCAGCTGCGGATATGGCTTTAAGTATCTTCAGGCGATTCGGGAAGAGCTGACGCGCCGGGACAATTTGCCGGATTACCGCCTGCCTCAGGAACTCGGGTTGGGAGGATACAACACTTCTTGGGAAATTCCGGACTTTACGGGTGTTTCCCGCAAAGACTGGTATGCCCTTCGGTGAGCCTGAAGGGCCAAAAATGATGAGAGGGGAAATGAACATTGAGTAAGATTCCGGTGTACGCCTGGTATTTTCCGAACTGGCATCCGGATGCCCGAAATGACAAATGGCACGGCAAGGGCTGGACGGAATGGGAAGGGGTAAAACACGCCGCCCAACGTTTTGACGGACACACCATTTATCATCCGCTGTGGGGTTATGAAGACGAGTCGGATCCCAAGGTGATGGAAAAGAAGATCGATGCCGCGCTGTCTCATGGCGTGGATGGCTTCCTCTGGGATTTTTACTGGTTTGACGATGACGAGGGCGAAGGCGAAAAGAAGGGAAGCTATCGCCTGAATGCGTTGGACAAGGGATTTTTCGGGGCGAAGAACAATGAACAATTCAAGATCGCGCTGATGTGGTGCAATCATGATCCGATTTACGTGCATCCCGCGTCCTATCGCGACGCTGCCCGCAGTCTGCAGCCCGGAGAGCTTTCTCCTCAAGCGTTCTATAACGGAACCCAATACATGATCAAGCATTATTTTTGGCGCAAGAACTACCTGCGGGTGAACGATAAGCTGTATTTCATTCTGTGGGATGTGCCCAAGTTTGTCCGTGGCCTTGGCGGCGTTGCCGGCGCCAGAATGGTGCTGGACGATTTCCGGCAAAGGGTGCGGGACGCGGGTCTGGGCGAGGTCTATCTTGCCTCGGAGCCGAAAGAGGTGGATTTTGACCCCGCAAAGAAAGACGAAGTGACGGATTTCTACAAGGCTTTGGGCATCGATGGATGCGTAACCTATGGTTGGCCCAGCTGCCCAAACGATCAGGATCAATGGCCCGCCTATCCGTACAGCAGATTCGTGGATAACGGCATTGCGCATTTCGAAAAGCGCGCAAAGGGCATTGATCTGCCCATGAATATTACGGTGTCCCAGGGCTGGGATTCCAGTCCCCGCACCGTGCCTTCCGATATGTATGATGACATAGGTTATCCGTTCTGCTGGATTACCGATAAAAAGAACCCTCAGGATTTCGAGCGTGCTTTGCGCGCGGCCAAGGCGTTTTTTCAGAGCGAAAAAAATACCGGGGATTTCATCACGCTGACAACCTGGAATGAATGGACAGAGGGAAATTTCATGGAGCCCAGCGTCGAGCAGGGATTCGCTTATTTGGACGCCGGGACGAAGGTTTTTGTGGACGAGGAGTAAAAGAAAAACAAAAGCGCCGTAAACATTGGTTTCCGGCGCTTTTTTTCGTTGAAAGCAATGCAAAGAAACGGCAAGCGTCCGGGAAAACCCGGCCGGCACGGCGCGCGGCCCCGTAACGCTTTGTGAAACGGCGGCGCGCGCATGTTCCGAAGTTTTGTTATACTAAACATTTTGACGCATAATACGATTATCGAAGAATTAACGCGGAAAAGCGAGGAAAGATATTGACAAACATACGGATGAATGGTTTAATATAAATCGCTTTTGCGTTTATGATTATAAACGCAGGAAAGAGGGAGATCAGTGGACATTGGAAGAAGAATCCGAGGGCTGCGATTGCAGCGGGGGCTAACGCAGGAAGAGCTGGCGAACCGATGCGAATTGTCGAAGGGGTTCATCTCTCTGGTGGAGCGCAACCTGACGTCGCCTTCTATTGCCACGCTTACGGACATGCTGGAATCGTTGGGGACAGATTTAAAAACCTTTTTTGGCGAAGCAGAGGACGAAAAAATTGTATTTGGCGAAAAAGATATTTTCGTGAAAGAGGACGCGGAGGGAATTCGGGGAAGAATCAAGTGGCTGGTGCCCTCGGCGCAGAAGAACCGGATGGAGCCAATTTTGGTGGAACTTGGTCCGTGCGGAGAGACAGAAGAGGACGATCCCCACGAGGGAGAGGAATTTGGATATGTGCTTTCCGGAACAGTGCGGGTGATTCTGGGGGAGCGGTCTGTGCGGGTACGCAAGGACGAAAGCTTTTATTTCAAGCCAACGGCGCCCCACAAGCTGGTCAACGCGGGGAAACAACCTTGCCGTTTGCTGTGGGTGTCCACGCCGCCATCATTCTAACAGGGGGAGTTTCGCGTCATGGTGCAGGATATGCGTCTGATTGAGCTGAAAGGCGTCTGCAAATCCTTTGGGGATACCCGGGTGTTGCATGATGTTAATTTGTATATTCGCAAATGCGAGTTTATTACGCTGCTGGGGCCGTCCGGCTGCGGAAAGACCACGATGCTGCGCATCATCGGCGGGTTTGAAACGCCAAGCGAAGGGGAAGTGTACTTTGACGGAAAAGACCTGACCGGCATTCCGCCATACAAACGCCGCATCAATACGGTGTTTCAAAAATACGCTCTGTTTACCCATTTGAATGTGTTTGACAACATTGCCTTTGGGCTGAAACTGAAAACGCCGGAAACGCTGGGCGTGAAGACCAAGCGGGAAGCCAAAGCGGAAATTGAGAAGCGCGTTCAGCGAATGCTGAAGCTGGTAAAGATGGAAGGATACGAAAAACGTTCCGTGGACAGCCTGTCCGGAGGCCAGCAACAGCGCATCGCTATTGCCCGTGCGTTGGTAAACGAGCCGGAGGTGCTGCTGTTGGACGAGCCCTTGGGCGCGTTGGATTTGAAACTGCGCAAGGAAATGCAGCTGGAACTGAAATCCATGCAGCAACAGCTGGGAATCACGTTTATTTATGTAACCCATGACCAGGAAGAAGCGTTGACCATGTCGGACACCGTGGTGGTGTTAAACGGAGGGCGCATCCAGCAGATTGGCGATCCCAAGCGCATTTACGACGAGCCCAAAAACGCCTTTGTGGCGGATTTTATCGGGGAAAGCAATATTTTGCCCGGGATCATGTTGGAAGACGAATTGGTGGAATTTGCCGGGCGGGAATTTCCCTGTGTGGACGAGGGCTTTGACGCGAACGAACCGGTGGACGTGGTTGTTCGCCCGGAAGACATCATGGTGGTGGGGTCCGATGTGGGCATGCTTACCGGAACGGTGGAAAGCGTGTTGTTCAAAGGCGTGCATTATGAAATGATGATTCATACGGGGGATTTCCGGTGGAAAGTGCATTCCACCACCATGCAGCCTGTGGGCAGCGAAGTGGGGCTTTCCATTGTGCCCTTTAATATTCACATCATGCGCAGGGAGGCGAAACCGTGAAGCGTTCTTGGCTGGCGACGCCCTATGCCATTTGGATGCTGATGTTCACGCTGGTGCCGCTGGTGTTTGTGGTGTATTATGCCTTCACCACCAAGGCAGGAGACGTTACCATCCAGAATTTTGCGAAAGTGTTTACTCCGGGCAATTTGCAGGTGCTGGTGGACAGCCTGCGTCTGGCGTTGTTCTGTACGGTGCTGTGCCTGGTTCTGGGCTTTCCGGCGGCATATTTTCTTTCGGGGAAAGATTTTTCCCACAACCAGACGCTGGTGGTGCTGATCTTGGTGCCAATGTGGATGAACTTTCTGCTGCGGACGTACGCCATGATGACCATTTTGGAAAACAACGGCGTGCTGAACACGGTATTGACGGCAATCGGGCTGCCGAAGGTCAGCCTGATCGGAACCGAGGCGGCGGTTCTGATGGGCATGGTATATAATTTTCTGCCGTTTATGGTATTGCCGATTTATACGGTGCTGAAAAAACTGGATCGCCGCGTGATTGAGGCGGCCGAGGACCTGGGCGCAAATCCCATGCAAGTGTTTGTCAAGGTGGTAATTCCGCTGAGCGTGCCGGGCGTGGTGAGCGGCATCACGATGGTGTTTATGCCCGCCGTAACCACATTTGCCATTTCACGGCTGCTGGGCAGCGGCATGATTTACCTGGTTGGGGACATGATTGAGGATTATTACATCACGTTTACCAACCGTCAGGTGGGCAGCGCGTTGTCGCTGGTCATGCTGGTGCTGGTGATGTTGTCCATCGGGCTGCTGCGCCGGGTGGATCCCAAGGGAGAGGGAGGTGGAATGTGGTGAACGGAAGACGCGTCTCGAAAGCCGTAAAGGGAACGTACCTCGCGCTGATTATCGCGTTTTTGTATTTGCCGATTCTGGTCATGATCGCCCTTTCTTTCAACAAAAGCGTTTCCCGTGCGGAATGGACGGGCTTTACGCTGGATTGGTATGCCAAACTGTTGGTGAGCGACGCGATTCTGTCGGCGCTGAAGGTAACGCTGAGCGTTGCGGTGACGGCGGCGGTGGTATCCACCGTCATTGGAACCCTGGCGGCCATCGGCATGCATGCCATGAAGCAGGGATGGTCGGATCTGATGGTGACGCTTTCCTATTTGCCCATGACCACGCCGGACATCGTGACGGGCGTCTCCTTGATGCTGATGTTTGTGTTCATGAAGGTGCCGCTGAACGGCGGGACAATGTTGATGGCGCACATTGCCTTCGATACGCCCTACGTTGTGTTTTCCGTAATGCCCAGGCTGAAGCAAATGGATCCCAACATGTATGAGGCGGCGCTGGATTTGGGCTGCAAACCCATGGAAGCCATTGTGAAGGTCATTATTCCGGAAATTAAACCGGGGATTGTTACCGGAGCGCTGATGGCCTTTACCATGTCTATTGACGATTTTGTCATTTCGTATTTTACTTCAAACACCGCGCAAAACTTGTCCATGTTGGTGTATTCTTCTGCGCGCAGGGGCGTGGAACCAACCATGTATGCGCTGTCCACGTTGATGTTTGCGGTGGTGCTGGCCCTTTTGCTGGTGGTAAACCGCAGAAACAGTTTGGAGGAAATGTAGCCTGCTGGCAGCCCGCGCGCTGCAGGAAATATTACGATATTGGAACTGGGAGGATTTACGCATGAACAAAAGAATCGTTGTGCTCGTCCTCGCGGCGCTGGTGGCGCTTGCGACCCTGACTCCTGTGCTGGCGGAGGCGGAAAAACCCTATGCCGGAACCACTCTGACCGTTTGCAATTGGTATGACTATATCGACGAAGCCGTGATCGGCATGTTTGAGGAGGAAACCGGAATTTCGATCAATTATGTAAATTTTACGACCAATGAAGAATTGTACACCAAACTGGAAGCCGGCGCCGGCAATTATGACGTAATTTTCCCGTCCGATTATATTATTGAACGTCTGATCAAGGACGATATGCTGGAGGAATTGAATTACGAAAACATTCCCAATGCGCAAGGCCTTCTGGATTGGATCAAAAATCCCGATTATGATCCGGACAGCGTGCATTCCTTGGCGTACATGTGGGGCACGGTGGGCATTGTGTATAACACCACCATGGTGGATGATCCGGTGGATTCCTGGGGAATTCTGTTTGACAAAAAATACGCCGGACAGGTGCTGATGATGAATTCCATTCGGGATACCATGGGCGTTGCGCTGAAGTATCTGGGCTATTCCATGAACACGGACGACCCCAAGGCGCTGGAAGAAGCGGCCGCGCTGCTGATTCAGCAAAAAAAGGACGGCATTGTGGACGGCTATTTCGTGGATGAAACCAAGGATAAAATGGTTGCCGGAGAAGCTGCCCTGGCTGTGATGTGGTCCGGAGACGCCATGTACGCCATGGAGAAAAATGATGATTTGGCCTATGCGGTGCCCATGGAAGGCTCCAACGTGTGGATCGACGGCATGTGCATTCCCAAGGGGTCTCAGAATAAAGAGGCCGCGGAATGCTTCATCAACTTCCTCTGCCGCGAGGATATTGCCCGCATGAACATGGACTACATCTGGTATTCCACGCCCGTTCAGGCCGTCGTGGATGGCATGTCCGAAGAGGAATTCAACGACGCTACCCTGAATCCCCCTCAGGAGGTCATCGATCGTTGTGAATATTTCCTGGATGTGAGCGATTACTACGATATTTACGAAGAAAACTGGATGCAGGTGCGCATCGCCAGATAATTCTTCTGCATACTTCCCAAGCAGTTTGCCGCAGCAATGCGGGCAGACTGCTTTTTTTGTGTGCTTTTTGGGATCTTAAATCAAAATTTTGTCATATTTCTTCCTGAATGTGAATATATTTATGAATATAGAAAAATATTTCAAAATGATTGCATGACTATTGAAAATCGTAACAAGTTGGAGTATAATGCGAAGAAGATGGGAGATGGAATCACGTTGAAGAAAGTTGCGCTGTTCATTGTAATTGCGATGTTTGTGGCGCTTGTGCCGACCATGGGCTTTACGGAGGACCGGAACACCGTGCGGCTTGCGCGGACGATCTATGCGTTGGCGGGCGACGAGGAATATTCGGTAAAGCTGGCGCTGGGCACGGTGGTGATGAACCGCGTGGAAAGCGCGTGGTTTGGGAAAACGCTGGGGGAAGTGCTGGCGGAAAAGCATCAGTTTCCGGCAGGAACGCGATACGATGCAGAGAGCCTCTCCGCGGCCCACGCGGTGCTTTCCGGCGTGCGCACGCTGGGGGCGAACGTGGTGTACTATCAGGCGTTGGACGCGTCTGCGCCCTTGCAGGCGGTGCCGGAAACCACGTTGGGCGGATATGCGTTTTATGCCATGGAGACATAAGCAAGCCGTATGCGGCGGCTGAAAGACGGCATGGAGCGCGCCTGAAGAAGTTTTGCATTCTTCAGGCGTTTCCATGCGCGGAGAATAGACTTTTTCATCGTTGCTTTCTTCCGCGCAAGATCGAGATTCATTCGGTGGAAAAATGAAAAATTATCATCAGGTCTATGTGAAAAACAGTTTTGAAGCAGCCCAAATGTACTGCAAAGCATTTGGCGCAGAGATTACCCGCGAGTTTCGCAATGAGGACAACACCGCGTATGACCACTGCGAATTATCTGTGAATGGAGAAGGGTTCCTGGCATTGGCGGAAGCCAAAAATCCCTGCGATATCAAGATTGTACACAAGTTCAAATGGGAAACCATGACGTTTAACGTGTTTGAGATGGGAAACGAGGAAGCGTTTTACAACGCATTTCATGTTTTGAGCGATGGCGGCGTGATTGTTGAACCGATCCATGAACTTCCGTGGAGTAAATGCTGCGCCACGATTATCGATAAATTTGGGGTGTGCTGGTGGATCTCCATTTCGCAAAAGGCTTCTCGTTGATCGAAGCGGCAAGGGGAACGAGAAGGACGCGTTGCTTCCCTCTGTCAAGGCGGCTGCATCCCTTGGGCCGCTATGGCGGCGATTCCTGTGCAGCAAATCCTCCGGATGGCTTCTGAACCATCCGGAGGATTTGCTGTTTGCTGCATGCGAAGGGCCTGTTGGGAAACTCAGCAGCGCTTTGCGCCTTGCAGCATGGAATTTTTGAGCATCCACAGGCTGTCGGAAAGGTCGATCTTGTATCGATGAGGATTCAACAGGCGCTTGTACTGATCCCGGAATGTATCCAGCTCATCGCGGCAGTATTTTTGAATTTCCAACAGACTGGGCGATTCATAAACGCATGCGCCGCCTTTGAAAATGGGGATCTGCATTTCGCGCAAGGTGTAATTGGTCAGCGTCATGCTCTTCCATGTGTTTACAGGATCGTAGATGGTCAAGGGTTGACGCTCGTCATAGACCTCCTGTTCCAGCGCGATCAGGTCGGCGATGGCCTTTCCGCTTTGCTTGTCAAAAATCCGGTAGAACTTCTTGATGCCCGGATTGGTGATTTTTGCAGGGTTTTCGGAAATTTTGATCTTGGGAACCACGCGGCCGCCTACGTTTTCCGCGCTGAGCTTGTACACGCCGCCCAGGGAAGGACAGTCTTCGGATGTAATCAGTTTGGTGCCGACGCCCCAGGTATCGATGCACGCGCCTTGCAGCTTCAGGTCTCGAATGAGGTTTTCATCCAGGTCGCCGGAAGCGCAGATGGTGGTGTTGGGGAAGCCCGCCTGATCCAGCATCTTTCGCGCTTCGCGGGTCAGATAGGCCAAATCGCCGGAATCCAAGCGGATGCCCACGGGCTCATATCCCTTTTCACGAAGTTCGTTGAATACAGTAATGGCGTTGGGGACGCCGCTTTTCAGCGTGTCGTAAGTGTCCACCAGCAACAGGCAGCTGGTGGGGAACATTTCCGCATATTTGCGAAATGCCGTCAATTCGTCCGGAAAACTCATGACCCAGCTATGGGCATGGGTGCCTTTCACGGGGATGTTGTACATTTGCCCGGTGAGCACGTTGCTGGTTGCGGCGCAGCCGCCGATGATGGCCGCCCGGGCGCCATAGATGCCCGCATCCGGCCCCTGGGCGCGGCGCAGGCCAAATTCCAGCACGCTGCCGCCTTCCGCGGCCTGCACCACGCGGCTGGCCTTGGTGGCGATCAGCGTCTGATGGTTGATGATGTTCAAAAGCGCGGGTTCCAGCAGCTGCGCTTCAAAGATGGGGGCGGTTACGCGCACCAACGGTTCGCCGGGGAACACGATGGAACCTTCCGGCACCGCATACAAATCTCCGGTAAAGCGGAATTGCTCCAGCGCGGAAAGGAAATCTTCGTCGAAGAGATTCAGTCCGCGCAGATAGGCAATATCCTCCTGCGTAAAGCGGAGACCGGAGACGTAATCGATGAGCTGTTCCAAACCGGCAAAGACGGCATAGCGGGTAGACTCATCCCGGCTGCGGAAAAACATGTCGAAAGTAGCGACGTTATCGCGCATTCCGGCATGATAGTAGCCGTACATCATGGTTAGTTCGTACAAGTCCGTGAGCATCGTAAGATTTCGCATTTGCCTAGACCTCTTTCTCTCCGCGGGAATGTTTCCCTCGGGAATCCCCAATGTACCGTCGCGGGAATTTCAGGAAGCGCGCGCTCTGGCAACGCCGCGTTTTCCGCGCCCGGAACGATAACAAACGGCGCATCCAACCGCGACGGTCAGGGCGCAAAGAACGCCCAACAGGTTCCACCCCATCCATAAGGCCACAGCCAGCGCGACGGCGGGAAACAGGGCTGCGACCGCCGAAAGCGGATGTTTTGCGCGACAGGCGAAATCGATCGCCACGGCAAACACCGCCATCAGACTCAGCAACTGAGACACGCGCAGGTTTCCCCAATACAGGCTATCCATGCGCAAGCCTTCTACCAGCGTTCGTTCCAGAGCATAAAGAAGCGCATACCACAAAAAGACATCGCCTCTTGCATGGAACCGGTTTTTGCGCTCTCCCCACAGCAACATGGCAACGATGAGGAAGCACCAGACGGATTCGTAGAAAAACGTGGCGTAATGCCACAATCCATCGGCGGGAATGTACACGCCGATGGGGAAAAAACGCAGCGATTCCCGAACAATCGCGCTGCCGAAGGCCTCATGGTTGAAAAAATTTCCCCAACGACCGATGGCCTGCCCCAAGGCAAGGGAAGGCGCCGCGAGATCCAGCAGGGCGGAAAAAGGAAGGCGCTTTGCGCGGGAATAGACGAACCCCGCCAACAGGCCGCCGATGATTCCGCCATAGATGGCCAAACCGCCCTGGCGCAGATTGAAGACGGAAAGCGGATGGGCCGCGTACTTTTCCCAGGAGAAGGCCACGTAATACAAACGCGCCCCAAGGATGGCGCAGGGAACGCCAATCATCGCAATGTCCAGGGTGGTGTCTGGGGGAAGCCGGAGGCGTTTTTCTCTTCGGGATGCGAGACATACTCCCAGCAGAATGCCCAGGGCGATGAGCACGCCGTACCATTTGATGGTAAAGCCCAGAACATCAAATCCCTCAGAATGGAATTTCAAGAAAAAATCACCTCGTTCACAGTCATTATAATCATTTTGGCGAGGAATTGTCAAGACATCCGCATTGCAACTTCACAGAAGAAAGGTTATAATAAAGAATAGGGCGGTTATGCATCTGTGTTTTTTGGATTTTTCGCCCACTCCAAAAGAATTCTGGACAGTCGGAGCGTGTTCTATGCGCAGAAGGAAAAGAATCGCAGCCAGGTTCTGGTTGTTTTTGCTGACGATTCTCATGGTGGTGTTTTTGATCGTTCGGCCTTATTTGCCCATCGGAGATCGGGAAGCGGTGGTCATGATGGCAACGTCTGCGTCCCAAAACCAGATGGACGTCATTATCATTCGGGAAGAGACGGTGTTTTCGTCGGACACGGTTGCCCGGGTGGAATATGAGGCGCAGGAAAATTCCCTCGTGCAGCAGGGGGATATCGTGGCCTATTTGTATGCCACGGGGTATTCGGAAAGCCTGCTCACCCGGTTGGAAACCACGCGCGAAAATATTCAGGCGTATCATAAAACGTTGTTGGAAAACATTATTGACAACCAGCTGAACATGTTGGACGACGTGGTAAACATGATGGCGCTGGAATTCCGGGAAATTGTCAACGGCAGATCGACGGGGAATTTTCACACCGCCGTTCGCAAACTGGAAACGGCCATGGTAAACCGGCAGGAATACATGCGCCAGCATAAGCGCGAGGACACCAAGCTGACCAAACTATACGAAGAAGAAAATTCGCGGCTGGCGAACATCGCATCCTGGCGAACGTCCTCCATGGCGTCCACGGACGGGGTTGTATCCTTCTATTTGGACGGATACGAAAACGATCTGGGCGTGAACAGCCTGGCCACCCTGACGGCGGAGGACGTGAAAACGGTGTTGGCGGGCGGAAAGCTCCCCAACACAGACGCAACCCTGTCCGGAGGCATCTACCGGTTGGTGAACCAGGACCGATGGTATTTTGCCATTGTGGCGGATGCGGCCGCGTGGAACCCTGTGACGGATCAGGTGTATTATTTTCAACTGGAAGGTTTTGAGGACATCGCCAATACCGCGACGGTGGTGCGTGTACAGAAGGAAGGCGGCACGGTGTTGGCCGTATTCCAGGTAAACGAGCCGATGGGTTCTTTGATTTATCAGCGCAGCGGCAAGGCAACGTTAAGCGTTACCATTACGGGCCTTTCCGTGGAGGCCAAAGCGTTGGCGGAAGTGAACGGTCAGGTGGGCGTTTGGCTGTATGACGTGCCGGGCGGCACGTTTGTGCCGGTGGACGTTTTGTCCAGCGACGGCAAATACGCGGTCATCAAACCGCAGATCGACGGTTCCATCCAGGCGGGCAGTCGCGTGTTGATCAAATAACGCGGATTGGGCAGACAGGAGATGGCTTTGTGGAAACATCTGCGGTTCAGGAAAACATCGCCATATGGCATGAACGGATTCAGGAAGCCTCCGGCAAATGGGGCGGCGCGGAAATCTGCGCCGTCAGCAAAACGGTGCCGGCGGAAATTGTAAACCAGGCTTACGGCGCGGGAATTCGCATTCTGGGGGAAAACCGCGTGCAGGAAATGCTGGGAAAAATGGACGCGTTGAATCCCGGGTTTGAAATGCACGTGATCGGGCAAATGCAAACCAACAAGGTCCGGCAGATTGTAGGAAAGGTATCCTGGATACAGTCCCTGGACAGGCTGGAACTGGCAAGGGAAATTTCCCGGCGCTGCACGGCTGCGGGCGTCACCATGAACGCATTGGTGGAGGTAAATATTGCCGCAGAACCGCAAAAGGGCGGGGTGCCGCCGGAGGGATTGCTGGATTTGCTTCGCCAGTCGTCTCAGATGCCCGGAATCGCCATACGCGGCCTGATGGCGGTGATGCCGCTGGCGGAAGATCCGGAGACGGTAAGACCCTATTTCCGGAAAATGCGAGGCTGGTTTGACAGAATTCGGGACATGGACATGGAAAACGTGCGGATGGACGTGCTCTCCATGGGAATGTCCGGGGATTGTCTGGTTGCCGCCCAGGAGGGTGCGACCATGGTGCGTCTGGGCCGGGCGATATTCGGGCCTCGCACCCAGAAATAACTTCAGGGGGTATGGACATGGCGCGCAGGAAATCCGGCGCTTTTAGCAAAGTGCTAGAAATCATTGGACTGGTGGACGACGAAGATCCCAGAGATTCTTATGAGGACGGCTATGCCGGAGACGGATATGGCAGGCAGTCCACATACATACCGCAGCAACAGCGCACCCGGGGAGATGACACGCTCAGACGAACGCAGGATCGCACCAGCGCGTCTCAGCGGGATGTGCGTTCCGCACGCTACGACAGCCAGGCGAGGTATTCCGACGCCCCGGTAAAGAGACGCACAAGCACGCTGATCGAGCGCGTGGACGGAGAAAGAGATTCCTACCGCAGCAGCGCATATCGTGACAGAAGCGACCGATACGATCAGGATTCGTATGCGGCCCGGAGCAACCCGGCGTCCATGCCCAGATCTGCGCGTTACAGCGGGGAAGAGGCGCCGCGGACAAGCCGTTTTGCCGAATCGTCTTCGTCCAGCAGATTTTCGCAGGAGACTGCCGTGCCTGCGGTGCGGGAAAGCCGCCCGGTTCAACGCCAGCGCACGGTGATGTTTTCGCTGCATTCCCTGGAGGATTGCTGCGACGTTATTGACAATTTGATCAGCAACAATACGGTGGTTCTTACTTTGGACGATTTGGACGTGAAGCTGATGCAGCGCGCCGTAGATACCCTTTCCGGCGCGGTGTTTGCCCTGCATGCCACCATTCGCAAGGCTTCGGACAGGACGTATCTCATTGCGCCCAGCAGCGTTGAGGTGAATGAATCCTACGATGTGGAACGGCGTTATTGACAGGAGGGAACGGAATGTTTTTGTATGGAGTTTTTCGCGCGGCCAGCGTGTTTTTGCAGATTTTGGATTTTGCCATCATTCTTTATTGCGTCATGAGCTGGTTCCGTCCCAGAAACCGCTTCTTTGATTGGCTGACGCAATTCGTGGAGCCCATCATGGCGCCCTTCCGGGGCATTTCCATGTGGATTATGCAAAAGACAGGAATCCCCCTGGACTTTACGCCGGTGTTTGCCATCATCGCCCTGAACGTGATCGGCAATTTGTTGTGGCGGCTGTACGCAATTCTGGCATGAGACCCGGCGAAGACGATCTGTCGGTGAAGCGCCTGCGAGAGCTGGCGCTGCGGGCGTCCCACCGGGAGGAGACGTGCTTTACGCGTTTCCTGGATCCGGCCCTGGAGGATGCGGCCCTGCGCGCGGCAGCCCAGTCGGGCGTGCGGGCGATGCTGTGGGGCGGTTATGAGGATGCAGAGAGGCGCGTTTGCGCGTTTTATCCGGATGCGCCGCCGGAAAGGGATCAATATCCGCTGTGCTGCATCGGCGTGCGCTGGAATGAAAAGTTTGCGTCGCCGGGACATCGCGATGTGCTGGGCGCGGTCATGGGCCTGGGGTTGGATCGGGAATGCGTGGGCGACGTGGCGATGTGCCGGGAAGGCGCTTGCGTGTTTGTCCATCCGGATGTGACGGCGTATGTGCTTTCCGCAATGGACAGCGTTGGCCGCGCCGGCGTGCGGTTGGAATGCCTGGATCGCTGTCCGGAAATCTTGCAGCCTCAGGGCGAAGAATTTCGCGTTACGGTCAGCGCGATGCGCATGGATGCCATTTTGGCGGCGGGATACCGGCTTTCCCGTGCGGAGGCCCAGCGCATGATTTCCGCGGGCCTGGTGAAGCACAACCACGCGGAGGAGCTTCGCGGGGATTGCCGCGTGGAGCAGGGCGATCTGCTGTCTGTAAGGGGCATGGGAAGGCTGAAAATCGTCTGCCTGGAGGGGGAAACAAAAAAGGGCAGACTGGGAATAACGCTGTTTCGATATGGAAGAAAATAGAAAGTTTTTCCTCAGGCAGGAATTTTGTGGGCGCTTGGCGAACAACAATGTATCTATATTTGCCAAATCATCATAACGACCATACGAAGGGAGAGAAAACGCATGGCGATCACGGTAAAGGACATTCAGGAAAAAGATTTTGGTACCCAGAAGGTAAACGGATACAACGTGGAAGAAGTCGATGATTTCCTGGATGAGATTGCGGAACAGCTCGGCGCGCTGATTCGCGAAAACCTGGCGCTGGAAGCGCAGGTAGAGCGTCTGGACAAGGAACTGGAGGAGGCCAAAACGGTTGTTCCCGCCCCTGTGGAGGAACCCGTTTCGGCAGCGAAAGAACCGGAATATGACGATGAAAAC
This sequence comes from Eubacteriales bacterium, assembly GCA_029218505.1. Taxonomy (GTDB): domain Bacteria; phylum Bacillota; class Clostridia; order Christensenellales; family Aristaeellaceae; genus SUG1456. Next base: position 20,460 of record JAQXRL010000147.1, read on the forward strand.
TACTTTAAGAATTTGCAGACGGCCATTCGGGAAAGCTTGATTGGTTCCCAGCGAATCGCCGACGAGACCGTGGCGGAGGCGCGCCGTCAGGCGGATCAGATGATCAACGAAGCGCAGGAAAAGGCTGCTCAAATTGTGTCGGATGCCAACGCAGAGGCAGAGAACGTGAAGGCAGAATACGAAGGCGTGCGCAAGGCCATCGAAAATTATCGCGCCAGCTTCCGCAAACTGGTGGAAGATCAGGTGCAGGTATACAAAAACAATAGTTCTATTTTTGATTGAGTTGTTCTCATGACAAAAGGAATCGCACCGCGGGTCCGGCGTCCGGAAACGGACGCTGGGCCCGCTTGTTGGGCGGTTGCCGGCGCGATTCAAATGAATCGTTCGCTCTTCGCATACGCCGCCGAAAAAACGGGAAAAATATCCCGAGGAGGCGGTTCCGTGGAAGAACAGTTGGAGAAGCGGTTGGAACGGGTGATATCCGTGTTGGAACGGATGCGCCTGGATGAATACGTGGAATACGTGTCAAACCGCAAGCGCATGGTGCGCCAGAATATTTTGTATGGCATGTTGCGCGGATTGGGGTTTACCATTGGCTTTTCCGTGCTGGGCGCGCTGGTATTGGTGCTGTTGAGCAAATTGGTGGTGGAAAATATCCCGCTGATCGGCGGGTTCCTGGCGGAGGTCATTGATGCGATTCAAAACAGCCGGTAGTCTGTTGGCCGTGATGGCTGGGGCGCTTCTGCTGGACAGGCTGACGAAAGCCTGGGCGGTTCAGGTGCTGAAGCCCATGGCGGAATTGGGCGTTGCGCCAGGAGGGGGAATTGCGCTGTGGCCGGGCGTGGTGCAACTGCGATATGCGGAAAACACCGGCGCGGCGTTTTCCATGTTCGCGGGTGGCGGCTGGCTGCTCATCGCCGTAACGGCGGTTTTGCTGGTTTTGTTGGCGGGCTATCTGACGGTGCGCAGACCCAGGGGCTGTATGGCCTGGGGAATGGGGCTGATTCTGGCAGGCGGCGCCAGCAATTTCTATGACCGCGTCGCATTTGGATATGTGGTGGATTTTGTGGAACCGGTGTTCGTGCGCTTTGCGGTGTTCAATCTGGCGGATGTATGGGTTTGCGCGGGCGTACTGCTGGTTGCGATTGCGGTGTTGCGGGAGGAAAGGCGGAATCAGAACGCATGACGCTGGATTGGATTGCGGATGCGGCGGATGCAGGCGCGCGTTTGGACGTGTATTTGTCCCAGAGGGCGGATATCACGCGTTCCCGCGCAGGAGCGCTGGTCAAAGCGGGCGCCGTCTACATAAACGGATGCGAACAAACGAAGGCTGGATATGCCCTGCGAAGGGGAGATGCCGTGCGGCTCCACATGCCCGAAGTCGCACCTTCCCGCGTGGAGGCGCAGGATCTGGACCTGGAAGTCGTATATCAGGACGCAGATCTGGCGGTGGTATACAAGCCGTCGGGCATGGTGGTGCATCCTGCGGCCGGAAATCCGGACGGCACGATGGTGAACGCGCTGCTGGCGAAGCTGGAGAATTTGTCCGGGATTGGCGGAGAAATGCGCCCGGGAATCGTACACCGCATCGACAAAGACACGTCCGGCCTTTTGCTGGTGGCCAAAAATGACAAAAGCCACGTGTCCTTGTCGGAACAAATCAAGGAACACAGCGTGGACAGGGCATATATGGCGGTGGTGATCGGCGGCATGAAGGCGGAAGAAGGCTGCGTAAACGCACCCATTGGCCGGCATCCGTCGGATCGAAAGAAAATGGCCATCGTTTCCGGCGGCAGAAGCGCTGTCACCCACTGGACGGTGCTGGAGAGATTTCGGGGCGCGACGTTGATCGAATGCCGGCTTACGACCGGCAGAACCCATCAGATTCGCGTGCATATGGCTTCATTGGGGCATCCCGTGCTGGGCGATCCCGTATATGGACCCAAGAAACAGCCCTGGCCCGTGGAGGGCGGACAACTGTTGCATGCATACAAAATTGGATTTACCCATCCCACTACCGGCGAGCGAATGCTCTTTACGGCGCCGCCGGAGGAACGGTTCGCCAGATGGGTGGATCGGTTGCGCCAGATGACATAACGGAGGGAAAGACCATGAGCCGATTGGGCGACGCCATCCGCACGGCGCGGATTCGGGCAAAAATGACGGAGAAGGCGCTGGGCAAGAAATGTGGAATGTCCGAAAGCGTCATCAAGGATATTGAGATGGGCACGCGGATTGTTTCCGACGATCAGGCGCAGCGGATACTGAAGCTGTTGGGCGCGGACAATCCCGTTTCCACGGAACTGGAGGTGGCGGCGGAGCCGGAGGTGAAGCTGCGCCCCAGACCCAGGCCCTACATCATTCCGGTGGAGGAGCCGGAAAGCCGGAGCACAGAGAGCGCGCAGCAACAAGAATCCACGGACGCGTGGCTGGACGCGCTGGGCGGCGTGGTGCGCAGAGTTCCCGTAATCGACGGGCAGGGCCTGGTGCTGGATCACATGCTCGTGCCGGTAGTTGGCGGGAAAATTGAAGGCGGAGCGCCGGACAAAGTTTTGTATTATCGCTGTCCGGACGACATGCTGCGGGGATTTCGGGTGCATGCGGGAGATTTGCTGCTGGTAGTGCCGGAAGCGAAACCGCTGGACGAGCAATTGATGCTGATTCGATATAAAAACGAGCGGATGGTGCGAAAAATCCTGAAGCTGGATGGCGGCAGACTGCTTCTGCAGGCGTTCAACTATGAGTTTTCCTCGGAAACGGTGCCCATGAAA
>JAQXRL010000148.1 GCA_029218505.1 Eubacteriales bacterium
AAATGGAAAAGACGCTTCACCCCGGCAGCCCGTCCGTGGTCGCCGCGGTGCTGGACATGTCGGGGAACATGCTGGTGGATGCGCCGGAATGGATGAATGAGGTGCTTTCCGGCGACGGCGGCGGCTATACGGCACGGGTTGCGTCTGAAGTCGCGCCGGTGGTGTATGTATGCGCATACCCGGCAGAACTGGCGCGCGCCCGCGTGAACGAATACACGCGCACGCTGCTGTATACGATTGTGCTCATTGCGCTATCCGGCGTTGTGTTGGCGTATCTGCTTGCCAATGCGCTGTATCGCCCGATTTCCGATTTGTGCGAAAGCGCGCAAAAAAACCTGAACTTCTTGGCGCGGAGCGAGGGAAGCCGAAAAGACGAACTGGCTTTGCTCAACCAGGCGATTTATACCATGGGAGAATACAGCGGAAAAATGCGCAAGGCCTTTAATCTTGGCCGCGATCGGGTGCTGGAAAGCATGCTGCGGCGCTGCATCAAAGGCGGCAGCGTGGACAGCGACGAATTGCAGGAAATTGTGGAAAACTATTCGTTTGTTCCCGAATTTCAATATCGTGTGCTTAGCATACAAATCGTGTTCACGCGAAGCACATACGAAAACGATTCCGTGCTCAACCGTTTGCAAATCAAACGCGCCATTCTGGATGCTCTGCCGGGCGCCGCCAATGGGGAAATTATTCTGATTTTTCTTGGCGACGGCGAATATTGTTGCCTCATTGACAAACAGGCCATGGCGGACGAAGGCCGGGAATGGGTGCGCTGCATCTGGGAAAACCTGCGCGGCATTTTTTCCGGCGCAATTTATATTGGCGTGGGAGGGCTTGCGCAAACGTTGGATGCCATCGCAAACGCATATGACGAGGCCCGGCGCGCGCTGGGGCAATTGCCGATTTCCCTGTTTGGAGGCACGGCCGTTTACGATCCGTCTTTCCTGCCGGCGCAGACGCATCTGGACAGCGCGCCGCATGTGGAGCGTTTTGTGGAGGCGGTTTTGCAGCAGGACGAGAAGGCTGCGACGCGCGCCATTGACGCATGGCTGGAGGATTTGGACGGAAACATTCATGTCGCCGAAGCGCGGCATGACGCCATGGACTTCATTGGCGGCGTTCACCATGTGTTCAGCACCCGTGCCATAGGCCGGCAAAACGTGTCCAGCCATGCGTTTTATGAACGAATTGGCGCATTGGGAGACGTGAGCGCGATGCGGGACTGCCTGATGGATTTTGCGCGCATGCTGTTGTCGGCGCAGCGGGAACAGACGTCCAGTAACGCGGTGAGTTTTTTGATGTGCGCGGTGGAATATGTGAACGAGAACTACCGCGAGGACATTTCTCTGACACAGGTTGCGGATACGCTGAACATATCGCCGCAATACCTGAGCACATCCTTCAAGGCCAGCGTGGGTGTGAGCTTTACGGAATATGTCAATTCTCTCAGATTAAAGGAAGGCATGCGGCTGGTGCGGGAAACGCATTGCAGCGTTGCGGAGATTGCGGCCCAAGTGGGCTACAATTCCGCCCAGTATTTTATCAGCCGCTTCAAGGCGGCCTATGGCGTTACGCCGGCCAAATTTCGAGAAAGCTTATCTTCTTCGGAGGAGTTTTTCGGCAGATGATTGCGCTGAAAACGGCCTGTTTGGGTTCGATATGAAGAAATTTTCATTTCCTGAAGGATTTTTCATTGGCTTATCTTTGTTTCTTTTCATCACCTGAAGGATTTTCCATTGACGTTACGATTGCGAAGGGCTATGCTTGCATACGACACAAGAAAAGGAGGTGCGCCGTATGCGCAAGCCCGGGCTGCTCTATTCCATTCGACGCAGATGGCAATTGTTGGTACTCCTATTCCCCGGCGTTGTATATTACGCAATATTCCGTTATTGGCCCATTTATGGCTTAAGCATTGCATTTAAGGATTACATGCCGCTACAGGGCATTTTGCACAGCCCTTGGGTAGGCTTGAAGTATTTTGAGAAGTTATTTACATCGTATGATTTCACCCGCGTGTTGGCCAATACGATCATCATCAGCGCGTACAAGTTGGTGTTTTATTTCCCTGTGCCCATTTTGCTGGCGCTCATGCTCAATGAGACGCGGCATTTGGGCGTAAAAAAAGTGGCGCAGACGCTGTTCTACATGCCGCATTTTGTATCATGGGTAATTATGGCAGGCATTGTAAGCGCCATCTTGAGCACGGACGGCATCATCAACACCATCATCAAGTATTTCGGCGGTACACCGCGTGTTTTCCTGTCGGAGGAGAAGTCGTTCCGCAGCATTTTGGTGCTTTCCTCCATATGGAAGGAAGCAGGATGGAATACGGTAATCTATCTGGCGGCGATCACCAGCGTCAATCCGGAGCTGTATGAATCCGCGGCCATTGATGGAGCAGGCATTATCGGCAGAATGGTCCATGTGACGCTGCCGTGCATTCGAAACACCATCATCATTACGTTTATTTTGCGACTCGGGTCGATTTTGGACGTGGGCTTTGAACAGGTGCTGTTGCTATATAACGTATCGGTGTATTCCACGGGAGATATTATTGATACATATGTGTATCGTATGGGACTTACCAAAGGACAGTTCAGCCTTTCAACGGCGGCGGGACTTTTCAAAAGCGTGGTGGGTTTCATCTTGGTGGTGAGTTCCAACTGGTTCATCAAACGTCTGGGTGAGGAGGGACTTTGGTAATGCGCAAACAGAATTCCATCGGCGACAAGGTGTTTCTGTTCATCAACGGTTTCCTGGTCGCGGTGATTGCGTTGATCATGTTCTATCCGTTCTGGTATGAAATTTCCGTATCCCTCAGCGATCCCAAACTGGCGGGCACAGGCGGCATGTTCTTATGGCCGCATGGCTTTTCGTTGGAAGCGTACAAGACGGTGTTCAAAACGTCATCCATGGGATATGCATTCCGGAATACGCTGTTTGTCACGTTGGTGGGAATCGCGTTGAGCATGCTGGCCACGCTTACGACGGCATATCCCCTGTCACGGCCGGATCTGCCTGCCCGACGGTTCTTTCATTACATGGTGCTCATTCCGTTTATCTTTTCGGGCGGCATGATTCCAACATATCTGGTGGTCAAGGAGTGCGGCCTGTTGGACAGTCTGTGGGCGCTCATCATTCCTTCCTTGATCGCGTCCTATAACGTCATCATCGTCAAGAACTTTATGGCTACCATTCCGGATGCAATCCACGAGGCGGCCTATATCGACGGCGCCAGCGATTTCCGCATCTTCTTTGGCATTGTGTTGCCCTTGTCGCTTCCGGTAATCGCCACAATTGGTCTGTGGCTTGCGGTAGGATATTGGAATACGTATTTTAACGCCCTGATTTATATCACGTCGCGGAGAAAACGCGTGTTGCAACAGGTGTTGTATGAAATCATCAATTCCACCAAATCGGATGAAATGATCAATTTGGAAAACCAGGCCGGGTTAATTCCGCAGACGGTCAAAGCTGCGGCCACTGTGGTGGTGGCCGTGCCGATCCTGATGGTCTATCCGTTCCTTCAAAAGTACTTTGTAAAGGGGGTTATGTTGGGCGCTGTCAAAGGTTGAGGGAAGGATATATCGAATTTGATACGAAATGATAGGAGGTTCATTGCATGAAGAAGTTTACGGCTTTGCTGCTGGCGCTGGCGCTTTTGTCGTCCATGAGCGCGTTGGCCGAGGTGTGTTCGGAAGGAGAACAGGTGCGGCCCTTCCGCATTCTGAGCCAGACCATGGTGACGGGATATCCCGAAGACGATGCGGACAATTTAAGCATTCAGGAAATCACCCGGCGCACAGGGGTGGAATTCACGGTAGAAGGCTACAGCGATTCTACGGAATATAGGACAAAGCTTTCCCTGAGCGTAGCCAGCGGCGACATGCCGGACTTGTGGTATGGCAGCGTAGCGGATGTGATGGAATGGAAAAACCAGGGACTCATTATTCCTCTGACGGACCTTATTGAGAAATATGGACAAGATATGCTGCCGTATATCTATCCGTCCGCGTTGGACGCGTTCACCTTTGACGGCGAGATTTGGGGCCTGCCCTCCATGTACTTGCTTTCGGAGCCGGGCAACGATTCCGCTTCCACGGGCATGCTGCTTCGTGAAGACTGGTTGGACAATCTGGGCTTGTCCGCGCCCACCACGCTGGATGAGCTGCATGACGTTCTCTATCAATTCACATACAACGATCCCGACGGCAACGGCGTAAATGACACATATGGCATGGGTCAATCCTCCAGCGTGCTGAGCAACGGCAGCAACAGCTTCAATCTGGTGTACAATGCCTTTGGCGTCGTGGCGAACTACTGGAAAGAACAGGCGGACGGCACCATCGTCAAGGGATTCATGACGGATGAATTCGAACAGGCGCTGGAAGTGCTGCGCGCCTGGTATGCGGAAGGCATCATCGATCCGGAATTCCCCGTAATGTCCAACGACAACGTCATTGAGAAGATTATCGCCAGCAAGGTTGGCGGGTTCATGATGAGCGCATGGACAACCGACGCAACTGCGCCTACGGAAGCGTCCCTCAAGGCGTTGGTGCCGGAAGGCAACATCACCGCATATTCCAGCGTTGTGGGTCCCAACGGAGACCAGGGCGTTCCCGCGGCCTTCAGTTCCTGGCGTACCATCGTGATTTCGGCCACCTGCGAACAGCCGGAGCTGCTGATGAAGTTCCTGAACTGGTTCTCCTTGGACGTGGAAAACTGGCTGCTCAGCGAAAACGGCATTCGCGGCGTGCACTGGGATTTTGACGAAAACGGCGATTTCTATCGCATTGAACCCTACGTAAATCAGACCAATCTGTATGCCGAAGGCTTCTGCAATGCCACGCGCATTCAAACCATGACCGACCGGCGCTACAACACCGACGAGGTGCTGAATGCCATCGCGGCAATCAACGCCAGCGGCGTTATCGACAATGCCTTGTGGGCCACGACCACGGCAGAGACGGAATATGCGGACATCGAAAGCGATATGGCTGCCACCGTCATCAAAATCGTGCAGGGCGAGGAAGACATGGATGCGCTGTATGCTGCCCGGGAGCGCTATCTGTCCAGCGGCGGCCAGGCGATTCAAGACGAGGCCAACGAGATTTACGCGACCATGAAGTAAATCAGGCGTTCGCAAGGCCGGGGGCTTTTCGACCCGGCCTTGCGGCTTTTCCTTGGAAAAATGTGTTTGCGTTCGTGATGATGTTTTGCCAAAAGGAGGATGATCATGTCAAATCGCATCGCGGTCTTAGGAGGAGGCGTGCGCGGGCTCAGCCTCGCGCTGGCATACAGGGAATTGGGCGCGGATGTGGCGCTGGTGGAGCCGCGCGGCACGCTGGGAAATGAATTCACCGTCACGGGACATTCTTGGATACGCAATGGTTCCACGCAACAACCTCTTTACGTGCCGCAGGGCGAAGCGAAAAAACTCGCCATGGCGCAGGCGCTGGATGCAGGCGTGCAGCCGCTGCTGATGAGCTATGCGGCGGGCGCGTTTGTCCGTGGCGGGAAGGCGTCCGGCGTGTTGCTGGCGGGCAAGTATGGCCTGGCGCGTCTGGCGGCAGACCTGGTCGTTGACGCGACCGGCGGAGAGGCGCTGGCGCCTGCGTTCCAAACCGGCTTTCAAGATGCGCGCCAGGCAGTGGTTTCCTATGTCTTTGAGGCGGGCAACGTCAAACCTTTTGTGGAAGAACGCGTTCCTGTGCCTGCGCAATTGGAACTGGAAGACGGCGCTGTGCGCGTTTTCATGAGCCTGTTGCCCAACGTTGCGATGGTGGAATTGCAGTGCAGGATCAAGATATCCTGCATGCCGGGAGGAATCGCGCAAGCCAATCGAACCATGCGGGAAAAGGCCGTGCAGGTGTTTTCCTATTTGCGGGAAAACTGGGATCGATTCTCCGGCGCGAAACTGAACCAAATGGCGGACGAAGCGCGCATTGTATGGCAGGATGCGCCTGTATACGATTTGCCGGAAGGCTTTGTGCGCTTCCACGAAGCATTGCCCTTGGAGATCAATACGCGAGACATTCGCACAATTCGACAGCATGCGCAAGAATTTGCCAGCGCACATCCGGTGCGTGAAAATGTCTGCGAAGGCGAGGACGTGCTGTTTGTATACGGGCAAGAGACGCCGTTTGCCCCGCAGCCAGGATATGGCCTGCCGCAGGGAATGTGTTCAGGAAAGGCGTGGCCCCGAAATCTGACAGAATATCGTGTGCAGACCCTCGTTGCGGGCGCAGGTACAGCGGGCTGTATGGCAGGGGAAGCGCTGTGCGAAGGCGGCAAGGATTTTGCGCTGATCGAACCATTTTACGCGTTGGGCGGCACGCGCACGGTGGGGCGTGTGGTGGGCAACTATTTTGGGAATTTCCACGGTGCGGCAAAGCGCATGGCG
>JAQXRL010000149.1 GCA_029218505.1 Eubacteriales bacterium
CGTCCGTCAATGCAGGCAAAAGCGCCTCCTGCGCGTTTCTGCGCTGTTCCGGCGTCATGAATGCGCCTGTGATCCCGTGCAGCTTTTCCCGCGCAGCTTTTTCGGCGTCCTTCGGTTTCTTGTATCGAAGGAGGCATTCATGCAGCACGCGTTCCAGGGTATCCGGGCAAATTCCCGCATACTTCTTCGATTTCCGCAGTTTTTCCAACAAGAGCACAAACGTTTCATTCATGGCGCAAAAGCTCCATCAGTCTTCCGTAAAAGCGCAGATTATGGGCGGTGGCCAAATGCATGGCCTGCGGATCATTTGCCTTAAAAAGATGCTGTAAATATGCTCTGGAGTGGTTTGCACACAGCTCGCAATCACAGGATGCGTCCACAGGGGCGGCATCCCGGCAATAATCCGCATCCATGATATACAAATGCCGGAAGAACTTCCCGTCCGGCCTTCGCACGCCGTCCGGATTGGCATCCTGGGGATTCATGACATACAGGCGCTGATGGCGGGCTTCCCGGGTGGGAATCACGCAATCGAACAAATCGTACCCCATTTCCACCAAGCGCACGATTTCTTCGGGGCGGCCCAGTCCCATGGCGTATTTGATTTTTCCCTCCGGCATGGCGTCTGCGGCCATCCGAAGAACGTCTTCCCACAACTTGCCGTCCGGCGTCAGCGGCCATCCGCCGAATCCATATCCGTCGAACCCGATTTCCTCCAACTTTTGCCCGCACTGCATGCGCAGTTCCGGGTTTGCGCCTCCCTGCACAATGCCGAACAGGAGCGGTTTGTTCTCCATTTTTGCGGTGAGTTTGTCAAATTCCGCGCGGCAGCGGGCAGCCCAGCGAATCGTCAGATCCACGCTTCTGCGCTGGATTTCGTCCGGATCCGAAGGATCTGTGCACAAATCCAGCGCCATCATGATGTCCGAACCATATTGCAGCTGCGCCTGTATGCACTTTTCCGGGGTGTAGGTCAATTTTTCCTTGCCCATGTCTGGGCGGAAAATGATTTCTTTTTCCCGAATTTCACCGTAATTTGGGTTTTCGCGGATCAGGGAATACAGTTGAAAGCCACCGGAGTCCGTCAGAATCGCGCCGCGATATCCCGTAAAACCATGCAGTCCGCCCAGAGATTTGATCAGCTTTGCGCCCGGACGGTTCATGAGATGATAGGAATTCATTTCCAGACCGGGAAGCCCGGACGCGTAAACGCAGGAAAAACCGGCCGCGCGTACGGCGCCATACGTTGCGTCCGGAAAAAAAGCCGGCAGGGAAATCCTTCCGGCACGGGTGTCAAGATATTGCATTTGCATCCTCCAAACGTTCCACCACGCGCAGATTCGCGCTGCGGGAACGAGGATTTTCCCGCAGTTCTTCGTCAGACGCGCAGATAGGCTTGCGGGTAATCAGGCGCACCAGGGGCTTTTTGCCGCACACGCAAACAGGCATGTTTTTGGGGCAGGTGCAGGGATCCGCCAGACGGCGGAAGGTGTTTTTCACAATGCGATCTTCCAGGGAATGAAATGTAATCACGCACAATCTCCCGCCTGGACTTAGCATCTTTGCCAGCGCGGTCAGGCAGGGTTCCAACGGCGCCAGTTCGTCGTTTACGGCAATTCGCAGCGCCTGAAAGGTTCGCCGCGCAGGATGGGAACCGTCCTTTGCGCGAAATTTTTTGGGAATTGCGGCGTCAACGATGTTCACCAGCTGGGCAGTGGTTTCAATGGGCGAATGCACGCGGCGGTCGCAGATTACGCGGGCAATCTGTCGTGCCCATTTTTCCTCGCCGTAGTCCGCAAAAATGCGGCACAAAGCGTCTTCATCGTATTCGTTGACGATTTGCCGCGCGGACATATCTTGCGTGCGATCCATGCGCATGTCCAGCGGCGCGTCGTCATGGTAGGAAAACCCCCGTTCACGCTGATCCAATTGATAGGAAGAAACCCCCAGATCCGCCAAAATGCCGTCCAACGCGCAAACGCCTTCCTGTCGCAGCAGCGCCGGCGCGTCATGAAAGTTGCCGTGGATGGGCACAAATCGGGCGCTTCCCGCAATTGCGGACATTCGTTCCTTCGCCGCGGCAATGGCGTCCGCGTCCCGATCAATGCCGAACAGCGTTCCGGTGGTAAGCCTGCGATAAATCTGGGAGGAATGGCCCGCGCCGCCCAGGGTGCAATCCAAGTAAGTACCTTCCGGGCGAATCTGCAATGCGTCCAGGCATTCCGACAGCAGGACGGGAAGATGATGAAAATCCATGAATTTCCTTTCCGGAAGGCGTTCAGATGCTTCCGTCGTCAGGGTGAAGAAATTCGCGCGCCGCGCCCACCAGATACAGAGAACCGGAGATTACCACAAGGCCGCGTTCCCCTTTGGCGGCGCAAATTGCCTCCTGCACATGGGGAATCACGGACGTTTCCACGCCGAAACCGGCGTATGTCCTGGCAATTTCCTCCGGAGAAGCTGCTCTGGCGTCGTCTACCGCGGTGGCGTACACCTTTTTGCACAGGGGCGCAAGGATTTCAGCACAGCGAAGGTATTCCTTGTCTTTCATCATGCCCGTTACCAAGGTGATCTTTTCCATGGGAAAGCGCGACATCAGAAATCTTTTCAAGGAAGCGGCGCCTTGCGGGTTGTGCGCTCCGTCCAACAACACGCCGCCAATCCATTCCAAGCGTCCGGGCCATATGGCTTTGGGCAGTCCATTCAGCATTGCCGTCCTGCTTACGCCCATGACATCCAGCGCCGTAAGCGCCAGAGATGCGTTCGCGGCCTGATGATCTCCCGCCAGGTTCAGCACAAATTCCTGTTCGCCGGCGTTGGGAAGGGACAGGAAAAAACGACAACCATACCGGCTTTCCGCCTGTATGGAAGGCGTTGCGGCCACAACCAGCGGGGATTTGCGCTCCTTTGCCACATCCCGGAACACGCCCATTACGCGCTCTGATTGCGGCATTACCACCGCAGGAACGCCCGGTTTAATGATTCCCGCTTTTTCCCATGCGATCTTTTCGATGGTGTCCCCCAAAGTTTTTGTGTGGTCCAAACCAATGGCCGCGATTACGGAAACGGCAGGGAGCAGGGTGTTGGTGGAATCCAGACGTCCGCCCAAGCCGACTTCGATGACGGCGATGTCTACCTGTTCATCCCGAAAATAGAGATACGCCAAGGCGGTGCCCAATTCAAAGGGCGTGGGGAAAACGCCGCGTTGTTCCAAATCTTGACAGGTTTTCCGCAGCAGGGCAATGTAAGAAAGAAGCCGGTCGTCAGGAATCGGAATGCCGTTTACGCGCACGCGTTCATTATACCGGCACAGATACGGAGAAGTGTACAATCCTGTTTTTTTGCCGCTTTCCCGCAAAATCCGTTCCAGGATGGCGCAGGTGGAACCTTTGCCGTTGGTGCCGGCCACATGCATTGCCGGGAATGACGCTTCCGGATGATTCAGCGCTGCCAGCAACGCGTACATGTTGTCCAAACCGGCTTTTTTTCCGGTATGACCGCCGCCCTGAATCCAGTCCAGGGCGGCGGAACGTGAAAACTCTTCCATGGCGAATTACAGCTTCCACGCCGCAAGGCCCACTTTTTTGCGAACCTTGAGCATGGTCTTATGTGCGATTTGAGAAGCCCGCTCCGCCCCGGATTCCATGACCTGTTGCAAAAACGCCTTGTCGGCAATGATTCGATCATATTCGTTTTGGATGGGTTCCAAAACAGCAATGACGGCGTCCGCAACGGCATCCTTGAAGACGCCGTATCCGCGGCCATCGTATTCCGCGGCAATGGCGTCCATGGAACTTCCCGTCAGGGCGGAAAGAATGCTCATCAGATTGGAAACGCCGGGACGGTTTTCCGGATCAAACAGCACGCGGTTTTCGCAATCCGTCACAGCACGGCGAATCTTCTTGCGAATGACGTCCGGCTTATCCAGAATGGCCACATACGTTTCCTCCGGATCGGATTTGGACATTTTTTTCTCCGGCTCCTGCAAGGACATGATTTTTGCGCCGACCTTGGGAATATACCCTTCCGGAATGACAAAAGTATCTCCGTACAGGGCGTTGAAGCGCTGGCCGACATCCCGGCAAAGCTCCAGATGCTGCTTTTGATCCACGCCAATGGGCACCAGATCGGATTGATACAGCAAAATATCCGCCGCCATCAACACCGGATAGGCAAACAAACCGCAGTTGATGTTGTCTGCATGCTTCTGGGATTTGTCCTTGAATTGCGTCATGCGGGAAAGTTCCCCCATGTACGTATAACAATCCAAAATCCAGGCCAGCTCCGCGTGGTCATGCACCTGGGATTGGAAATAGATGATGTTCTTTACCGGATCCAGTCCGCTGGCCAAAAAAATGCTCATGGTGCGCAGGCACGCCTTGCGCAGTTCCGCCGGGTTTTGCCGCACGGTAATGGCGTGCAAATCCACAATGGAATACAGGCAGTCGTATTCGTCCTCCAGAAGCTTAAAATTGCGCAACGCGCCGATGTAATTTCCCAATGTCAGGTTGCCCGTGGGCTGTATGCCGGAGAAAATTCTTTTTTTCTGTGTTTGCGCCTGTTCCATGTCAATATGCCTCCCAGCGTAAGCGCGCAAACGCGCTATGTTGATTGTCCGTGATTCCGTTATTATAGCATTTTACAGCCCGCACGTCAAGAAATGGACTGGACGTACTTTCCTTTTTCACAAAAACATGCTATACTGTTGAATGGAAAAGATCGGATTATCGCAATGTCACAAAATGAGGTGGATAAGAATGGACGTAAAAGCTCTGCTTGCCCAAAATCAGGAGCGCATGCGCGCCTTGTATGCCGGCGTGGATCAGACCGAGCGTTACATGCGGTTGGCGGATTTGTTTCGGGAAAAGTTTGCCCGGGAACCGGAAATGTTTGTGTCCGCGCCCGGACGCACAGAGATTGTGGGCAACCATACAGACCATAACAACGGCCGGGTGTTGGCCGGCGCTGTGAACCTGGATACCGTGGCGGCCGTTGCGCCCCGCGAGGACGGCATGGTGCGCCTGTATTCCGACGGATATGACAAGCCGTTTTTGGTCGATTTGAACGATTTAACCGTACATGACGGGGAAAAGGAAACGACGTTTGCGTTGATTCGGGGCGTGGCGGCACGGCTCAAGGAACTGGGCTACAAGATCGGCGGCTTTGACGCGCAGGTAACCAGCACCGTGTTCAAGGGCAGCGGCCTGTCTTCCTCCGCCGCGTTCGAAGTAATGCTGGTGGCGGCGTTCGACGCATTGTTCAACGGCTGGAGCATCGACGCAAAGTTGAACGCGCGCATTTCCCAATATGCGGAAAACGTATATTTCGGCAAGCCGTCCGGCTTGTTGGATCAAACCGCCAGCGCCGTTGGCGGCCTGGTGGCGTTGGATTTCGGGGAAAACCCTGCCGCCGTAGAGGCGCTCTGCTGTGATTTCGGGAAAAAGGGATTCTCTCTTTGCGTGGTTTCCGCCGGCGGCGAACACGGAAACCTCACGGCGGATTATGCCGCCATTCCCTCCGAAATGAAAGCAGTTGCGAAGGCCATGGGCGTGAATGTGCTGCGGCAGGTATCAGCGGCGCAGCTGGAAGCGGCGTTGCCCAAATTGAAGAACAACGTTTCCGACAGGGCCATTCTTCGGGCGTTTCACTTTGTGGATGAGGACGCGCGGGTCGTCGAGGCTGTGGACGCAGTGAAGCGCGGCGAAATGGAAGCGTTCCTGCGCGCGGTCATCGGTTCCGGGGAAAGCAGCTGGAAACTCCTGCAAAACCTGTACGTGGCAGGCAGCGACAATCAGGAAATGCCGCTGGCGCTGGAAATGAGCCGCCGCATGCTCGCCGGCAAGGGCGCATGGCGCATCCATGGCGGCGGGTTTGCCGGAACCATTCTGGCCTTCGTCCCGCAAAATATGGTGCAGGAATACGCGCAGCGCATGGACGCCGTGTTCGGAAGCGGCGCTACCACGGTGCTGGCCATTCGCCCGGAGGGCGTTGTCTGTCTAAAGGAGCATGCCGTTTGAACGCCTATCAAACCAATTCGGAAGCCGACAGCCGGGAATTCGCCCATGCGCTGGGCGAATTCCTGCAGCCTGGCGACACCGTTTTGCTGTCAGGCGACCTGGGCACCGGAAAATCCGTCATCGCCAGAGGAATTGCCGGCGCATTGGGCGTTTCCTGTCCCATGCCCAGCCCGTCCTTTCCCATTATGATTCCCTATCAAGGAAGGGAAAAGGTTTTTCACTTTGACCTGTACCGCCTGAACGACCCGGAGGAATTTTACGCCGCCGGATTGGACGAATTCCTGGGCGGAGACGGCGTTAGCATTGTGGAATGGCCGGAGATGGGAGATATTGCGCCGGATCGTTATGTGGACGTGCGCCTGTCCAGGGATGCGTCCGACGACGGACGGAACATTGTTCTGAATTTTGTAAATATGGAATCTGCCGGGAAAATTCTTCCGGCATTGGAACGTTGGAGGAAGCCGGATGAATATACTGGCCATTGACACGTCCGGGCCCGTGGCGGGCTGCGCGGTGATGCAAGACGGCAAAATCGTTCACAGCATTGCCATGCGCCACGGTCTGACCCATTCCCAGACCATTATGCCCGCAGTGGAGGCGGCGCTTTCCGCCGTTCAATTGACTTGCAGGGACATGGATGTCTTTGCGGCGGTAGCCGGACCGGGATCCTTTACGGGCGTTCGCATCGGCGTTTGCGCAGTCAAGGGGCTGGCCCATGCCACGGGGAAGCCGTGCTGCGCAGTGGATGCCCTGGAGGCGTTGGCCATGAATTTTTTCGGGAGCGACGCCGTAATCTGTCCAATTCTGGATGCGCGCAGAGGACAGGTGTATTGCGCGGCTTTTGACACGTCGTCCGGCGCGCCAAAGCGGATGCGCAAAGACGACGCGATGGCGCTGGAAGACTTTTTCAAACTGCTGCCGGAAGGGCGGCGGCTGATCTTCCTGGGGGACGCGGCCGATCTGCACGCAACAAAAATTTTGAACGCGTTGGGCGAACGCGCCGTGATTGCGCCGGAAAACCTGCGGGATTTGCGCGCGGACGCCGCCTGCTGCCTGGCGGCACGAAACCCGGAAGCCTGGACGGACGGAAACCTTCTGCGGCCTGTATACCTCCGCGCCCCTCAGGCGGAGCGGGAACGCGTTCGCAGACAAGCGGAGGAGGCGCGTGAAACATGCAATGGGTAATCGCACCCATGACCGCGCAGGATGTGGACGATGTATATGAAATCGAAAAAAAGTGCTTTGCCATTCCCTGGAGCAGGGAGTCCTTTTTGCGGGAAGCCACGGAAAACGCCTGCGCCCGATATCTGGTGGGCCATGCGGACGGCAAGCCGGTAGCTTATGCGGGCATGTGGTTCGTGTTGGACGAAGCGCATGTGACCAATATTGCCGTGCATCCGGCATTTCGCGGTCAGGGCAAAGGCGAAGCAATTACGAAAGCGCTGGTGCAACTGGCGGCGGACAGCGGCATGCATTGGATGACCCTGGAATGCCGCAAATCCAACGTTGTGGCGCAAAATCTGTATCATAAGCTGGGTTTCGTGGACGTCGGCTTTCGCAAGCGTTATTACGCGGACAACAACGAGGACGCGCTGATTATGGCGTTGGAGCATCTTCCTCCGGGAAACCCGGAAAACGATCCATGGCTTGTGCGGGAACAATAGCGGGCGGATTTTTTCGCAATGGAACTTGACAAATTCGCTTTGACGGAGGACGCATGTTTTTCGAACACAATGGCGCAAGGCTGTATTATGAAAAAACAGGAGATGGTCTGCCCATCCTGCTGTTGCACGGCTGGGGAGGACGCGCGGACAGCTTTTTACCCCTCATTCGGGACATGAACCCGATCCGCACGGTGGTGGCGGTGGATTTTCCCGGACATGGAAACAGTCCGGAACCGCCTGCGCCCTGGTCTGTTACGGAATATATGGAATTGATTTGCGCGTTAATCCGATATTTGCACATAGAAGGCACGGACGTCGTAGCGCATTCCTTTGGCGGAAGAGTGGCTCTCATGCTGGCCAGCACATATCCTGAATGCGTGGGAAAGATGGTGCTGACCGGTTGCGCAGGCCTTCCTCCCCGCAAAAGCGGCAAAAAGACGTTGCGGACGCGGGTGTATCAGGCGCTGAGGAGATGCGCGGACAACGCCGTTACCCGAAGGCTCTTTCCCAGGGCGGTTGGCACATGGCGGGAAGCGCTGATTCAGCGGTTTGGATCGCCGGACTACAGGGTGCTCACTCCTTCCATGCGCCAAACGTTTCAACGCATCATTGCCCAGGATCTGACAGGCTGTCTGCCGAAAATTCAGGCCCCTACGCTGCTGATCTGGGGCGTTGAGGATCAGGATACCCCCATTTGGATGGGCGAGGAAATGGCCCGGCAGATTCCGGATTCCGCATTGATTCGCTTTGAAGGCGCCGGACACTTTGCCTATCTGGACAAATACGCGGATTTCCGCGCAATTGTGATGAATTTTTTTGCCGTCTGACGACGGAAGCGAGGGATAGCATGGTTTTAACGATTCTAGAGGTGCTCGCCGCAGCGGTTTGCTGTGCGTTGGCCGCCCGGCGGGATATCCATATGCTGCAATTGGAAAGCTATCAGCTTCCGGGCTACCGGCGATGGCTGGCGCGCAATCGAGAATATTTGCTGAAGCACGACGTGTCCATTGGCCTGATTGCCACCGTCGCAGGATGGTATCTTCCCGTAATCCTGTCCATGATCATTTCCGTGGAGTCCACCCGCAACGCCTGTTCTCGATGGATTGTTCTGACGTTGTTTGTTTTCGCCGCGGCGATGCAAGTGTCCGCGGAAGCAAAACAGCCGCAAAAAAAACCTCTGGTCTATACGCGCCGGGTCATTCGGCTGTATGTGGTGCTGGGCGCGGTATGTCTGCTCTGTTCCATTGCGCTTAAACTGCTTGGCGTTCCCACATATCTGTTGTATGCGCTTCCGTCTTATTTGGTAATGCTTTGCGCAAAAATCGCGGAGCCCATGGAAAACCACATCAACCATGGCTTTTTCACCGCCGCACAGAAGCGGTTGGCGGAATGTCCCGATTTGATCAAAATCGGCATTACGGGAAGTTATGGAAAAACGTCCACAAAATTTGCCTTGCGGGAGATCCTTTCCCAGAAATATCGGGTTTTGGCGTCGCCGGCCAGCTTCAATACGCCCATGGGGCTTTCCAGAGTAATCAACGAGCAACTGCGCGCGGAACATCAGGTGTTCATTGCGGAAATGGGCGCCCGGCACAAGGGCGATATTCGGGAATTGTGCCAGTTGGTGCATCCCAAATACGGAATGCTTACCAGCGTGGGGCCGCAGCACCTGGAAACCTTTGGCTCCATCGACAACATCGCCAGCACGAAATATGAACTGATCGACGCTCTGCCGGACGATGGAGAAGCGTTTTTCGCCTCGGATGGCGCATATGTAGACCGGCTGTTTGCCTTGTGCGGAAAAAAGAAATTTCGCACAGGCGGCGACGCGGACCGGAAAAGCTATATGTGGGTGGACAAATTGGAAATGAACCAGCGGGGAAGCCAGTTTACGCTAATGTGCGCGGATGGGGGAGAGATTCGGTGCCGCACAAAGCTGCTGGGACGGCACAACATCCAGAATATCACCCTGGCGGCGGCGGTGGCGCGCAGATTGGGTTTGTCCATGGAGGAAATTGCCATCGGCATCACAAAAATACAACCCGTGGAACACCGGCTGCAACTGATTCGCGGCGCGCTTACCGTGATTGACGACGCGTTCAATTCCAACCCCAGCGGCTGTCAAGAAGCGTTGCAGGTGCTTTCCGGCTTTCCGGGGCGGAGAATCGTGGTTACGCCCGGCATGGTGGAGCAGGGCGAGCGGGAAGAGGAATTGAATTATGCGTTTGGCACGCAAATGAAGGGTTGCGCGGACATCGCGATTTTGGTGGGGCCAAAGCACACGCTGCCCATCTTTCGTGGAATGAGCGATTCCGGATTTGCCATGGGCAACGTACATGTGGTGAAGGATTTGAACGAAGCCACAACCCTTCTGGGGCAATTGGGCGGCGCCGGAGACACGGTGCTGTTTGAAAACGACTTGCCGGACAACTATTCGGAATAATCCGGCGAAAGGAGCGCATGCATGAAATTGAAGGTTGCCGTCGTGTTTGGCGGACGCACCTGCGAGCACGACGTTTCCGTGATTTCGGCGTTGCAGGCTGCGGGCGCGCTGGATCGGGAAAGCTATGATGTGGTGTATGTCTACATCGATCGGGATGGTAGCTGGTATACCGGAGACGCTTTGAAAGACATCCGATTTGTGAAAAACTTTGATCCGGCCAAGGTGGATCGCGTGATTCCCGCGGGAGAAAACGGCAAGCTTCGCCTGTTGAGCCACGATCCCAAGAAAAAACTGTTTGGAACGGGGCTCAGCGTTCTTGCGGAAGCGGACGTGGTTTTGCCCGTAATGCACGGCATGAACGGGGAAGACGGAACCTTGCAGGGAATGTTGGAAATGTTCAACGTTCCTTATACTTCCGCAGGGGTCATGGGTTCCGCAGTGGGCATGGACAAAATTGCGATGAAGCTGCTGTTCATGGGGTGCGGTTTTCCGGTGGTGAACGGCGTGTGGTTTGATCGGGATCGCTGGGCCGTGGATCGTGAATCGCTTTGCGCCATGTGCGAAGAGAAGATCGGCTATCCCATGTTTGTAAAGCCGGCCAGCCTTGGATCCTCCATTGGCATCAATCGCGCCGTGAATCGGGACGGCTTGGAAGAAGCCGTGGATACCGCTTGCGCATACGACCGCAGAATCCTGGTGGAAAAGGGCGTGGAAAACCTGCGGGAAGTGAATTGTGCGGTGCTGGGGTATGCCGACAAGGTGACCGCTTCTGTTTTGGAAATGCCCGTTTCCTCTTCGGAATTTTTGAATTTTGCGGACAAATATCAGCGCGGCGAGAAGGGCGGAAAGGGCATGCAATCCCTGACGCGCCGTGTTCCCGCGCCGATTGGCGAGGAGCTGACCAAAAAGGTAAAGCAATTGGCCATTGATGCGTTCAAGGCAATGGATCTCAAGGGCGTTGTGCGCATTGACTTCATTTTGGACGCCCAGGACAACCTGTTCATCAACGAAGCCAATACCATTCCCGGTTCTTTGGCGTTTTATTTGTGGGAGCCGGAAGGAATTCCCTTTTCAAAATTGCTGGATCGCATGATCGAGCATGCGTTTGAGGCGCATGCGGACAAGAATCGATCCGTGTTTTCCTATGATTCCACCATTCTTTCAAACCTTGTCAACGGATCCAAGGGAAAACTGGGCTGATTGAGCAGCCTCTGCGTCAACAAACAAGCCGCGCTCTCGGAAATGATCACCGGGCGCGGCTTGTTCGTTGGGAAACTAGTCCAGGTAATGCTTGTCTATCCAATTTTTATATAGAGGATCGTTTTCGCTCGCCGGGGAAAGCATTCCTGCGCGCAGATATCCCATTTCGCGAAAACTGACGACCTGTTTGTCCGCGATCACAATATGATCCAGCAAGACAACGCGCAGCATCTCCAGCGTGGGAATCAAGCCCATGGTGCATTCAATGTCGGATTGGGACGGCCGCATTGTGCCGCCGGGATGATTGTGGCTGAGCACCAACGCGTGCGCCTGGGTTCGAACCACTTCCGCCAGCACATGCCGTGGGTAAAACGGCGCGCTATCGACCGTGCCCTCCTGCAGGTGAACGGAATCGATCAGTTTGCCGCGCTTGTCCAAACACAGCAAATGAAAATGCTCTATCTGCAATCCCAGAAAACGCGTTTGCAAAAAATCGGCAGCCACGGACAACGTGCTTAATTTGGGCCGCCGGCCAAACTGTTCCCGGCCCATATAGCGAACAATCGCCGGAAGCATGCTGACGAGCAGCGCATTGGCATGGGAAAGCCCCTCGCGCTCAATTTGATGTACGCGGGCCTCCACGATCGCGCCCGGCGAACCAAAACGGGCGTTCAGCCGTTCGATTGCCAAATCCGCCTTTTCCGGCTTTTCAATTCTGCGAATCAGCGCCTGAAGCGCGTCGTCCATTTGCTTTATTCTGGGATTTGGCTTTCGGCTCATTTTTCCAGCACGCCTGCCTGGCACAGCGCGCGGCGCACCTCCGCCTCGTTTTCGATGGATTCCCGCATATACCACCCGTCCATGGCATCGTCATATGCCAAATATGCCGCGCCGTCCACGCGCGCGCCGTCCTGCTCCAGAACAAGATCCAACGTGACGGGTTGTTCCAAATCATAGAAATCCATGACGAATTCGCGTTCGGAAAGTTGTTCGCAATCCTCGGAACGCAAAGCATATTCCCGAACGGCAGCAAGTTCTTCCGAAGTCAAGGCTAGTTTCATGGGATGTGCTCCTTTGTTGGTCATTTCTTCTATAAAGTGTAACCCATATCCGTCCGTTTGGCAAGGGAAATTTGCTTGCACTTTGATGAAATATCCGCTATAATGTGACTGAATTGTGCGCCGGGAGGAATGTCCGTGAAAAACAAGCTGTGCCCGCTGCTCTGGGCGATATTTTTGGCATTCGCCTTGACGTATTTGTTGTTGCCCATGCGTCCATGGCACATTGCATCCATTTCTGTAGCCAATTCCACATACGACATGAAAATCGGCGATCAAATTCAATTGAATGCGGAAGCGAAGGGGACGCGCGCATCCATAGAATATCAGTCCGATCAACCGTTGGTGGCGCAGGTATCCCACACAGGCCGGATCCATGCCATTTCTCCCGGCGAGGCGACCATTACCCTCAGCGCGGATCGGGCGCAAGCCATGGTTCGGGTGCTTGTATCCGGAACGCCTGTGCGCAATTTGACGCTGAACGCCGCATCCATTACCATGGAGCGCGGCCAGATCAGCGGCCTTTCCGCCAGCATGAACGCAGACGCAACGGACAAACGCGTATATTGGGCATCCGGAGATCCCGATATCGCCACGGTGGACGAAACGGGGCGCATTACGGCGGTGGGGCCGGGCAGCACGGTGATTGTGTGTTCCACGCCCAACGGCTTTCATGCGGAGGCAACGGTTTCGGTGATTGTATCCGCAGCCAGCGTGGAGTTGGAACCAAACCGCATACAGTTGCACGTTGGCGGCACCGCTTCTGTCCAGGCGACGTTTTTCCCGGAAGATGCCACGGATGCCGTGGCGGAATGGAAGTCTTCCGATGAGGGAGTTTTTACCGTAACAGAATACGGGGTAGTTTTTGCGATTGCTCCTGGCGATGCAACTCTGCGCGTCCAAACGCAGCAAGGCTTGTACGCGGCCGCCCAGGTAACGGTAGAATGAAGATTCGCGTTTGGAAGGCGCGCAGGCTGTTGGAGGTTTTTGAGGAAGACCGCATGCGTTTGCGCGCAAGCGTACAATTGGGCTTTGGAGCGGAGGACGGCCCAAAGCGCCGGGAAGGGGACGGGCGCACGCCGGAAGGCACATACTATGTTTGCATGAAAAACGCCCATTCTAAGTTTTTCTTATCTCTGGGCATTTCTTATCCCGGGCCGGAAGACGCCCGCCGCGCCTTGGAGGAAGGCCGCATTTCCGAGGAAACCGCTTTGGAAATCGCGCAAGCCTGGAAGCACAAAGCGCGTCCGCCATGGAACACGTCCCTGGGCGGATGGATCATGATTCATGGACAACCTTCCCAGGGAGACGGCGTTGGAGACTGGACCGCAGGCTGCATCGCCTTGGAGAATCGGGACATGCAACTGCTCTTTTCCATGGCGGCGTTGGGCGATCCTGTGGAATTGCTGCCATAACGGCGTAAAGTGTGAAAAAACGGCTTTGACGATGCGCGTTCAACCGGGATGCGGCCAATCTGCCGCCCGAAACGTGGATGGAAATTGAGAAGCAAATTCACAGAATGTGCGTTGAACAAACATGCATTCCGTCTTATAATCAAGAGGTTGCCATCAAAAGCTGGTTCTGCAACAGAACGTGAAGAGGAAGCCGGAGGATGTCTCATGGGAAATATTGGTGAAATGTTCGGTTCCATGGTGTTTAACGATTCTGTCATGATGAAACGGATGCCGCGAGAGGCATATGAGGCGCTGAAGGACACCATTCGGGAGGGCAGGGCTTTGGAGCGCAGCGTTGCGGAAATTGCCGCCAACGCCATGCGTCAATGGGCGCTGGAAAAGGGCGCCACCCATTTTACCCATTGGTTCCAACCCATGACGGGCATTACGGCCGAAAAGCACGAGGCGTTTATTTCTCCCGGCCGCGATGGCAAGGTTTTGTTGGAATTTTCCGGCAAGGAATTGATTAAGGGCGAGCCGGATGCCTCGTCGTTTCCTTCGGGGGGCTTGCGCGCCACCTTTGAAGCGCGGGGATATACCGCTTGGGATCCCACATCTTTCGCGTTTATTAAGGACAACACGCTATGCATCCCCACGGCATTTTGTTCCTATACGGGTCAGGTATTGGACAAAAAAACGCCTCTTTTGCGCTCCATGGAGGCCATCAATCTGCAGGCGCTGCGCATTCTGCGCCTGTTCGGACGCAAGGATGTGCGCCGCGTTGAGCCTTCCGTGGGCGCGGAACAGGAGTATTTCCTGATCGATCAGGAAATGCTTCGCAAAAGGCCGGATCTGAAGCTGACCGGCCGCACGTTGTTTGGCGCGCGGCCCGCAAAAGGCCAGGAGCTTGCGGACCAATATTTTGGCGCGTTAAAATCCCGCGTAAGCGCATTTATGCGGGACTTGGACGAAGAATTGTGGAAATTGGGAATTCTGGCGCGCACGGAGCACAATGAAGCCGCGCCGGCACAGCATGAATTGGCGCCGATCTATACCAACGTAAACATTGCCACCGACCACAACCAGCTCACCATGGAAATGATGAAAAAAGTGGCCCGGCGGCACGGAATGGCATGTCTTTTGCACGAAAAGCCCTTCGACGGGGTCAATGGTTCCGGCAAGCACAATAACTGGTCCATTTCCACGGATACCGGCGTGAACCTTCTGGATCCCGGGAAGCATCCCGCGGAGAATTTGCAGTTTCTTACGTTTTTTGCCGCGGTGGTCAAAGCTGTAGACGATCATCAGGATTTGCTGCGCATTTGCGTGTCCAGCGCCGGAAACGATCATCGTCTGGGCGGAGACGAAGCTCCGCCG